>JANTGF010000034.1 GCA_024763075.1 Bacteroidales bacterium
CAGATACATGTTGATCTACCTGATCTGAATGAAAGATTTGAGATCTTTAAAGTGCATCTCAGACCATTAAAAGTGGATAAAAAACTGGATATTGATTTTCTTGCAAAGCAAACACCTGGGTTTTCAGGGGCAGATATCGCAAATGTATGTAATGAGGCAGCATTGGTTGCTGCACGAAAGAATAAAAAACAGGTTGCAAAACAGGATTTCTTAGACGCAGTTGACCGCATTATTGGCGGGCTGGAAAAAAAGAATAAGCTAATCACCCTCAGAGAGAAAAAGACCATCGCTTTTCATGAAGCCGGTCATGCAACGGTGAGTTGGTTGCTGGAACATGCAAATCCACTTGTTAAAGTAACAATTGTACCCCGTGGCAAAGCCCTTGGTGCTGCCTGGTATCTCCCGGAAGAAAGGCAGATTACTACTACAGAGCAGCTTTTTGATGAAATGTGTGCTGCTCTGGGAGGAAGGGCCTCAGAAGAAATTAATTTTGGTAAGATTTCTACCGGCGCATTAAATGACCTGGAAAAAGTAACTAAACAAGCTTATGCTATGGTTACTTATTTTGGGATGAGTCCTACCATTGGCAACATTAGCTTTTTTGACTCATCGGGTCAGTCGGAATACGGCTTTACCAAACCTTATAGTGAAAAAACAGCTGAACTTATCGATAAGGAAGTAAAGCTTTTAATTGATAAAGCTTTTGTCCGGACAAAAAAAATCCTTGCAGATAATAAAGAAAAACTGGCGGAATTAGCAAATCTCCTTCTGAACAGGGAAGTGATTTTTAGTGAGGATCTGGAAAAGATATTTGGGAAGAGGAAAGAGAAAGATCCCGATGATAAAATTCTAATAACAGCTAAGGTCAATAAAAAACCAGTTGCCAGGGGTAGAAAAAAGAAGCCTGCAGATGCAAAAGTAGTTGTTAAGGAAGGAAAAACAGACCTGAAAGAAAAGCCGGAAAGAAAGATTAAGTCCTGACGACCTAAATTCCATAATTTAGGATTATTGATGATTCCTTGTTAAATTTGCCCGGATACATTTCAAAGAAAGAAGAGAAAAAATTATTTGTTAATATTTCTAAATGCAGGAATAGGTGGGTGATATTTTAAAAAGAACTGTAACAGGCACATCACTTCTGATACTGGTTATTGGGACTGCTGTCTTTAATAGTCTGGCCTTTGTAATCCTGTTCTTTTTTATAATGCAGGTCTCATTATTTGAATTTTACCGGATTTCATCCCGTTTTAAAGTTCATCCGCAAACAGTGATTGGAATGTTGCTTGCTTCTTTTCTTTATATTTACTTTTTTCTGAATTCCATTGGATTTTTACCCATTCGCTTTATTTGGCTTTTTTTACCCCTGGTTAGTCTGATCTACATAAATGAGCTTTTTTTTCGTGAAAACAGACCTGTTCATAACATTGCTTTTACTTTATTGGGCATTTTGTATATTGCACTGCCATTTGCACTATTTAATTATTTGATTTTTTCCGTTTCAAATGAATTTAATTCATCGGTTACAATGGAAAAGGATATTGTAAATTTTCTTTTTCAGCCCCGGAATCTGGTACATTATAATTTTCAGTTACTCCTTGGTATATTTTTTATTCACTGGACCAATGATACAGGTGCATATATTATAGGAGTTCCGTTCGGAAAACATAAACTCTGGAAAAGAATTTCTCCAAAGAAATCATGGGAAGGTCTGGCTGGGGGTGCTGTATTTGCTATGGTAACATCATACCTTCTCTCCCGGTTTTTTCCGGTTCTTGACCTTACAAACTGGTTGGTAATTGGCTTGATAGTTATTGTTTTCGGGACCTTTGGTGATTTAATAGAATCCTTGTTAAAAAGACATGCAGGTGTGAAGGATTCAGGAAGTATTTTACCGGGTCATGGTGGTTTTCTGGATAGATATGATAGCATTATATTCTCATTACCAGTGATTTATGCTTATTTGCAAATAGTTGGATGAAAAATCCTATTTTTGTGGGAAATGTTAAAAAAATGAAGATACACAGAGAAGGCCACCGGATTCTGCTGATATTATTGATAAGCCTTTTTATCATTAACCTGTCCTACTATTCATTCTTGAAAAAGGAAGATTGGGTTTCATGGCTGGTTTCAGGCCTTAGCTTTTGTTTTTTCTTAATGATTATGCATTTTTTCAGAAAACCTGAAAGAATTGTTGAAAAGAATTCAAACAAAATATATTCTCCGGCCGATGGTACCATTGTAGCTATAGAAGAGGTTGAGGAAAATTCCTTTTTCAAAGAAACACGTTTGCAGGTGTCTATTTTCATGTCCCCGCTTAATATGCATATGAATTTATTTCCGCTTTCAGGAGTAGTTGACTTTGTAAAACATGAACGGGGGAAACACTGGGTAGCCTGGATTCCAAAATCATCAAAGGAAAATGAAAGAACATCAGTTGTGATCAGGCATGAGAATGAAACACAAATTATGGTAAGGCAAATTGCCGGTGCTGTTGCCAGGAGGATAGTGACTTATTGCCAAACCGGTGCCAGGGTTATGCAGGGTGATGAACTGGGATTCATTAAATTTGGATCAAGAGTGGACCTTTTTCTGCCTGTGGACATGGAGTTGAAGGTGAAACTCGACCAGAAAGTACATGCAAATAAAACCCTGATAGCCAGTTTTAAAAGCGAAGCATTTGAAATTGATTAAGAAGGAAAATATGACAGATAATAAAATATTAAAGCTGACGGAAGATGTAAAATGGATAGGTATCCTTGATTATGATATTGTTACTTTTGATGTTGTAATGAAAACAGATTACGGTACCACCTATAATTCCTACTTCATTGATGCCGATAAAAAAGTGATTATTGATACCTCCAAAGATAAATTTGAACAGGAGTATCTGTACAAAGTTAAAGCAGTGGTGGACCCTGCTGAGATTTCCTATATTGTTTTGAACCATACCGAACCCGATCATTCCGGAAATCTGCGGGCTTTGCTTGATCTTGCCAAGGATGCCAAAGTTGTAGGAAGTGGAAATGCAATTCGGTATCTTCAGGATATGATTGGACCTGACTTTGAATACATTCAGGTTAAGAACGGAGATGAACTCGATTTAGGGAATAAAACCCTGAAATTTATTGGAGCTCCGAATCTCCACTGGCCGGATACCATCTATACCTATCTTGTGGAAGATAAACTGCTTTTTACCTGCGATTCATTTGGATGCCATTATTGTAATGAAAAAATGTTTGATGATGAAGTTGGTGATTTTAATGAGGCTTTCAATTATTACTTTGATGTGATACTCAAGCCTTACAGTAAATTTGTTCTCAAGGCAATTGAGAAGATCCGGCCTCTTGAAATTGATATGATTTGTCCGGGCCATGGGCCCATTCTCAGGTCTGACTGGAAAGAGTATGTGGACAGGTCGGAAAAATTTGCGGTGGAATATCTGGGGAAAGTGAATAAAGATACTCCCAGTGTTCTGATCTCCTATGTTTCCGCTTACGGATATACTCATGAAATGGCCAAGTCTATATCTGAGGGTATTAAACAAGCAGGTTCATTCAACACAGAACTGGTTGATCTCGAGTTTTTACCTTTGGGAGAGATGGAAGAAAAGCTGACAATGAGTTCTGCTGTTCTGGTGGGTTCACCAACCATAAATCAAAACACCCTGTTTCCTGTATATAAGTTGTTTGCAGCAGTAAATCCCATCCGTGACAAGGGGAAGCCTGCAGCGGCTTTTGGATCTTTTGGGTGGAGTGGTGAAGCCATTGGGATTATCGAGGGAAATCTCAAAATGCTTAAGTTTGATCTTTTTGATACCCATGCTTCTTTTAAATTTTATCCACAGGAGAAAAAAGCGGAAGAACTGGTAAATTTTGGAAAGGCTTTTGGTGAATTTGTATTGAGCCATGTAGTGAAATAATTCCTGACACCATACTTTATTTTTATATTATTCTGTATTTTTGAATTATTTAAGGAAATTTGGCGGGGTGGACACCACTTGATTTGATCGTTTTTTCTGAAAAAGGTGAAATTATTGATATTCAACAATGAAAAGTAATTTGAAATACGTACTTGCCGGATTAACATTCGTGGGTGTTGTACTGGCTTTATGGTATTTCAGAAATATTGTTGCCTATATTCTAATTGCTGCAATTGTTTCCCTTATCGGCCGTCCGGTCGTAAACTTTTTAAACAGGATCAAAATAAAATCCTTTCATCTGCCTAAATGGGCATGCGCTGCACTTACGCTTGTATTGATGCTGTTGTTACTTTTTGGTTTTTTCAGTTTGTTTGTTCCGCTTTTATTAAATCAGGCTCAGGATTTATCAAGTATTAACCTGGAAAGTATTTCAGGCAGCCTAAAAGCTCCCATTGAGAATATTGATAATTTTTTTGCCAGGTATAAACCGGAAGGAAGTTCTTCTCTTACCCTGGAACAACTTATTCAAAACAAACTGGTTTCATTTCTGGATATTTCATTAATTTCAGATGCCATTGGTGGAACCGTTGGAGTATTGGGCAATCTCTTCATTGCTTTTTTTTCCATTTCCTTCATCAGTTTTTTCTTTTTGAAGGATGAAACCTTATTTGCTGAGGGCGTTATGTTATTTGTTCCACCAAGATATGAAGAGAGGTTCGTAACTTTTTTTAATTCTGCAAAAAGTCTGCTGACACGTTATTTTGCGGGGATCATCTTACAGATTACAGGCATAACCATTCTGGTCACCACGGGAATGATGATTGTCGGACTTGAGTTTCAACTGGCTGCAGTAATTGGCCTGACAGCTGGAATTATGAATGTTATTCCTTATCTTGGTCCCCTTATTGGTGCAACGATTGGTTTATTGCTGGGACTGGCAAATAATCTGGATCTTGATTTTTATCACAAAATTTTACCTTTGTTGGGATATATGTCTCTGGTTTTTGTCATTGTACAAATTATTGATAATTTAGTTTTTCAGCCATTAATCTATGGAACATCGGTAAAAGCACATCCACTGGAAATATTTCTGGTGATCCTTATTGCAGGAAGTCTGGCTGGTATAATAGGGATGATTCTTGCGATTCCTGCATTTACGGTTTTCAGGACATTTGCGCATGAATTCTTTTACAAATTCAGAATCGTTCAGAAAATTACCGAAAGGATTGATTAAAAAGAAAAATAAATGTAATTTGCAAAACATAAATTAGGAATTCAGTTGTGAATAAATTAGCCCGGTACCTACTGCTTTTTATAAGCTTTGCATCCATTCATCAACTTACATTAGCCCAAGTGGATGCATCGTATGATGTGGATACAAATCTGGTAAAATCCTATGCTGTGAGATTTGTTAGTAATTATGAGCTTGCTGATACGCTGAATTATACTTTTTTGTGGGATTTTGGCGATGGAGAGAACTCTCATCTTCCTGTAGTTGAGCATTTATATGATGAAGCAGGAACCTATTTTACATCCTTCAGGGTATCTGATAAGGATTTTTCAGATTACAGCTTTAAAAAAGTGACGATCAGGAACGTAGTTCGTGCACCAAATGTATTTACACCTAACGGAGACGGTATAAATGATTTTTGGGTTGTGCGAACCAATGGTAAATCAAAATATAAAGTTTCGGTTTTTACACCTTCCGGTTCAAAAGTTTTTGAAATGAGTTCTTATTCCATAAGCTGGGACGGAAAAAATCCCGGAGGTGAGGATTTAAGTTCCGGCGTATATTATTATGTGATTACGCTGGATGATAAGTATATGGATGCCGGATTCTTTCATCTGATCCGGTAGGCAGGGAATCTCAGGAGTTGTATTTTTTTAGGAAATTTTGTTTGAGGAGGTTTCTTAAATCTATTTTATTTTGTTCCTTTACTGTATTTGGATTTTTGAAGATAAATATTTTCTTATTATATTTATTGCAGATTTAAAAGCTTACATATTATAATCAGGAGTTATAGCATATTGTTCCATTGTTATTTAGATTGTATTTGGGGGCTTTTGTTTATTTAAAGTTAGAGTAATTATGAGTCTTTAACATAGACAATAATCACTTTTTTTACTGAAGAGAGTAATTTTTTTATTTTTTCGAATAAAGTTAGCAACTAAACTTATGAATAATTGTTTTGTTGATCAATTCAGAAAACAGACCTTTCGGGTGGTCATGTTAGTATTGTTTTTGATGTATCTTCCTGTGGGTGTTTTTGGTTCTTTCTCAAATAAGAAAGAGGGTAAAAGTGAGGGATCCAAAAAGGAACTTACGGGGGATGTTAAAAGAGGTCAGAAAATATTTTTTGGCCTTGCAGAACTTGGTGAAGGCGCTCCGGTTTGTGCAAATTGCCATAATACTACAGAAATTGATTCTTTAAACTGGTATCCTTCGTCTTATGAGATTGGAAGCAAGTTTAAGAAAAAGGGACTGATGGCCTTTAAAAAAGCTGTATTGAGCCCATCCACTCCTACAATGAAAAAGGTACATGCAAAACTTACGCTTACCGATCAGGATGTAACTGATGTAAAAGCTTATCTGGATCAGGTTGCTGTTGACGGACTTACACCAAAAAAACCGGTTGTTAAAAATGCATTATTGATGATATCATTAACCATTATCATCATTATTGCTCTGGTTGATGCCTTCTTCACATGGAAAGTGAAGTTCAAGATTATTCATCTGGTTGTTATATTACTGGCAGTTGCCGGACAGGTTAAACTGGTGTCTCATGCAGCGATTGCACTTGGAAGATCAAAAGATTATTCACCCGACCAACCCATTAAATTTTCTCATAAAGTTCATGCAAATCAGAATCAGATCGATTGTTTGTATTGTCACCCTTCGGCAGAATATGGAAAAAATGCAGGCATCCCTTCCGTGAATGTATGTATGAATTGTCACATCCTGGTTGCGGAAGGTCAGATATCCGGGAAATATGAGATTGATAAGGTAAAAGCAGCTTATACCAATAAAAAACCCATTGAATGGATCAGGGTTCATAATTTACCGGATCATGTATATTTTAATCATTCTCAGCATGTTGGGGCTGGAAAGCTGGACTGTACAGAGTGTCATGGAGATGTGAAGGATATGCATCTTATTAAACAGGTGGAGGACTTGTCAATGGGTTGGTGTATTAACTGTCACCGGACAAAAGAAGTCCGTTTTACAGATAATAAATATTATGGGGACTATAAACAGCTTCATGAAGATCTGAAGTCAGGAAAAATTAAAAAAGTGACCGTTGAGGATATCGGAGGAACGGATTGTATGAAATGTCATTACTAAGAATGATCCTTAATCTGAGAGAAAAATAATTTAACAAAACCAATGAAGAAATACTGGAAAAGCCCTGAGGAATTAAAATATGGCCTGAACCTAAACCAGGAGGAAGAGTTTGAAATGGATCATAAAAATGCAGTAATTGATCTGTTTGAGAAGGATATTCCTGAAAAAACAACTTCCCGTAGAAATTTTCTGAAGTTAATGGGATTTAGTATTACCGCTGCCTCTGTTGTAGCCAGTTGTAAGAGGCCGGTACAAAAAGCCATACCTTATCTGATTAAGCCCGAGGAGGTTACTCCTGGCAATGCTTTGTATTATGCATCAACTTATTTTGATGGAACAGAATACGGAAGCATCCTTGTAAAATCCAGGGATGGCAGACCCATTAAAATTGAAGGGAATAAGCTGTCAGGGATATCAGCAGGTAAGACTTCTGCAAGAGTTCAGGCATCTGTGCTGAGCTTATATGATGAAGCCAGGTATAAAGGACCGATGATCTCAGGTGTTGAGTCTGACTGGGATAAGGTTGATGCGGAAATTATAACCAAGCTGGCAGCCATTCGGAAAAAAGGAGGAAAAATAGCTCTATTAACAGGGACCGTAATCAGCCCTTCAACCATTAAAGTAATAGAATCTTTCAGGGAAAGTTATCCGGGAACAGAGTGGATTCAGTATGATCCTGTTTCCTTCGCGGGGATGTTGATTGCTAATAAAAAATCGTTTGGTCTTCAGCAAATTCCAAACTATCGTTTCGACAGAGCTGATCTTATCGTAAGTTTCAGTGCTGACTTTCTGGGTACATGGCTCATACCGGTTCCTTTTACAAAAGATTATGCGAAAAACAGGAAACTGGATAATGGCAAAAGAAATATGTCAAAACATATCCAGTTTGAATCGGTTCTGACGGTTACCGGTTCCAGTGCAGACAAGAGAATTCCTGTAAAACTTTCTGAAGAGAAAATTATTGTGGCCAACATTTATAACCTGTTAGCCAAAAAAGCAGGTGCTTCCCTTGTTAAGGTCCCTAAGTCAAAAGTCAATGTTCATGCCCTTGTAAAGGAGTTGGA
The DNA here is from genome assembly GCA_024763075.1 of Bacteroidales bacterium. Lineage (GTDB taxonomy): Bacteria > Bacteroidota > Bacteroidia > Bacteroidales > VadinHA17 > JANTGF01. The sequence goes on from JANTGF010000034.1 coordinate 8,327, forward strand.
AGCTCATAAAGGAAAATCTTTGGTTGTTTCCGGGGCAAACGATGTGGAAACACAATTATTGGTAAATAGGATTAATTATTTTCTTAAGAATTACGGGAAAACCATTGATTTTAATAAACCGCTGAATATCAGGAAAGGACTTGATGCAGATATGGAAAATCTGATTTCAGAAATAGAAAACGGTAAAATTGACGGGATTGTATTTTACAATGTAAATCCATTATATAATTATTCGGATAAAGACAGGTTTGAAAACAGTCTTGATAAGGTTTCTCTACAGGTGTCACTGAGTACTTCACCGGATGAAACTTCGTTGATGGTTGATTACAACTGTCCCGATCACCATTATCTTGAATCGTGGAACGATGCTGAACCCGTGAAAGGAAGTTTTAGTCTCGCCCAGCCGGTTACACATCCCTTGTTTAATACCAGGCAGGCGCAGGACAGTCTTTTAAAATGGTCAGGAAATGATTTAAAATATCATGATCTTCTTCAGCAAAACTGGGAGGAAAAATTATTTCAACTACAGGATAGAGAATCTGACTCAAAGAAATTCTGGATACGTAGTTTACAGGATGGAGTTTTTACAGTTTCACCATCAGGTGGTACTGAAAATAGTCCTGAATGGATTTTTAATAATGATTTTTCAGAAATCAGTTCTGTTTCAGAAGGTCTGGAACTGGTACTTTATGAAACGGTAGCTCTTGGAGACGGGAGAAATGCGAATAACCCATGGCTGCAGGAATTACCGGATCCGGTGTCGAAGGCCTGCTGGGATAATTATCTGAATGTTTCACCTGCTTTTGCTGAAAAGAATGAATTGCAAAATGAAGATGTGGTGGAAATTGCCGGACTGAAAGTTCCTGTTTTTATTCAGCCGGGCCAGGCAGAAGGAACGGTTTCTCTTGCGTTGGGCTATGGCAGGGATAATACGGGTAAAGTCGCCAATAAAACGGGTGTGAATGCATGGCCACTGGTGACCGTTAAGGATGAAACCAGGCAATACAGTATCGGTGAAGTAAAAGTTAGTAAAACAGGAAAGAAGCACACCCTGGCACTTACACAAACACATCACTCCATGGAGGGGCGTCCTATTGTCAGGGAAACGAGTCTTGAAGAATACCTGGAGAATCCTGCTGCAGGAAATGAGTCACATGCTGAAGCAGAAAAGAATAAAGTAAGCTTATATAAGGATGTGAAGTTTGATGGACATCATTGGGGAATGGCGATTGACCTGAATTCCTGTACTTCCTGTGGTGCCTGCATAATTGCCTGTCAGGCTGAAAATAATATTCCTGTGATAGGAAAAAAGGAGGTGAGGAAAAGAAGAATTATGCATTGGATTAGGATTGACAGGTATTATTCGGAAGATCCTGAGCAACCCATGGTTTTGAATCAACCTGTAATGTGCCAGCATTGCGATAATGCACCCTGTGAAAATGTTTGTCCGGTGTCGGCAACCATGCATAGCAACGAGGGCCTGAATCAGGTAGCTTACAACCGGTGTATTGGTACTAAATATTGCATCAATAACTGTCCTTACAGGGTTCGTCGTTTTAACTGGTATAAGTATGTTGAAAATGATAAGTTTGATTACAATCAGAACTCCGACCTTGGAAGACTGGTTCTGAATCCGGATGTGGTTGTCCGGGAGCGTGGTGTTGTGGAAAAATGTACTTTCTGTGTTCAGCGGATCCAGGAGAAGAAACTGAATGCAAAATTGGAAAACCGGCCACTGAAAGACGGGGAAATTGAACCGGCCTGTGTTCAGACTTGTCCTTCAGATGCTTTGGTTTTTGGAGATTTGAGTGATCCGGACAGCAAAGTTTCCAGAATGTTTAAAAGTGAAAGAAACTATCATCTGCTGGAAGACTTGCATACACTTCCTTCCGTGGGCTACCTCACAAAGGTGAGAAATGTGGAAAAAACTCATGGAGAGGATAAGAAAGATGTGGGGCATGCGTGAAAAAAAGTAAGAAGGCAGAAATAATCCTCCTTCGCATCTCCTTCGCGGAGGCTACGGAGATTTAAGAATGCTACGGAGGATAAAAAAGTAAAAAGGCAGAAGTAAAAATTACCATATTGTAAATATATTCATATGTATAAAACAGAAGTTAGAGGTTTACTTGTTGAAGGAGGGAAAACCCTGGGTGATGTTACCAGAGATATCATGAGACCTTTGGAAACCCGGTCACCCAACTGGTGGAGGGTTGTCTTTGGTTTTGCTTCCTTAATGAGCATCTGGGGCCTGTATTCCATTTATATTACGATTACTCAGGGAATCGGTACCTGGGGGGTGAATAATACAGTCGGATGGGGCTGGGCCATTATTAATTTTGTTTGGTGGATTGGTATCGGTCATGCAGGTACGGCTTTCTCGATATTTTTGCTTGTTTTAAGGCAAAAATGGAGGACATCCATTAACCGTGCTGCTGAGGCCATGACAGTTGTGGCGGTAATGTGTGCAGCTCTTTTTCCTGCATTGCATATGGGCCGGATATGGAATTTCTATTTTATTATACCTTATCCGAATACACGTGGCCCGCTTTGGGTAAATTTTAATTCGCCCCTTTTCTGGGACTTTTTGGCAATCTCAGCATATTTACTGATCTCAGCTTCATTCTGGTATCTTGGAATGATTCCTGATTTTGCATCCATACGGGATAAAACAACTTCCAAAGTTAAAAAAGCTGTTTATGGTTTCTTCAGTATGGGGTGGCTGGGCTCAACTAAGGAATGGATCCGTTTTGAAGCTCTGGCATTTATTTTAGGAGGTATAGCAGCTGTTCTGGTAGTTTCTGTTCATTCTATTGTTTCTACCGATTTTGCGGTAGGTGTTGAACCGGGCTGGCATACAACCATTTTTCCACCTTATTTTGTGGTTGGAGCTATATTCTCAGGTTTTGCCATGGTGATGACCCTCATGATTATTATCAGAAAGTTTTACAATTTTGAAAATTATGTAACAGATAGCCATTTGGGTGCCATTGCAAGAATCCTTGTATTTGTTTCCCTGATCATGGGTACTGCATATTTAACTGAAATTTTTGTTGCCTGGTACTCAGGGAATAAATATGAAATATTCACTTTTTTCCATAACAGGATTACAGGCGAATTTACACCTCAATTCTGGGCAATGTTTATTTCCAACGCCCTGGTACCACAATTACTCTGGATTAAGAAATTGAGAAATAACACCACTGTCCTGTTTATTATATCGATCATAATTAATATAGGAATGTGGTTCGAAAGATTTAATATTGTGGTTACTTCTCTTTCAAAGGATTTTCTACCGGCAAACTGGGCTACTTACCACCCATCATGGATTGAGGTTGGGATTTATGTGGGCACACTGGGATTCTTTACTCTGGGTGTTCTTCTCTTCTTCAGGTACATCCCTATGATGGCTATGAGTGAAGTCAAAGGAGTTATGAAATTTAACAAAACAAAGGCCAAATAAAATTTTATCCAATGGAAAAACAAGCATATATAGTTGGCGTTTATGATGATGAGGAACCTCTGGTGAATGCTGCGAAAAAATTTAAAGAGGAGGGTGTAAAAATACATGATGTTTATACACCTTATCCGATTCATGAAATATTTGAAATACAGGAAGTAAAGTCTCGCTTAAGTATTGCAGCCTATATTTACGGTTGGATTGGGGGACTTGGAATTCTGGCATTCATGCAATATGCAGCAGTGCTGAGTTGGCCATTGAATTATGGAGGGAAACCTGTGAATTCTTTTCCTTCATTTATTCTGGTCACATTGGTGTTTACCATATTATTTGTAACCATAATGAGTCTTACTACTTTTATCGGCAGGGCACAGATTTTTCCGGGAAAGACAATTGATATTATTGATCCCCGTACCACTGATGATAAGTTTGTTTTTGTGTTTCCCCAGGAAGGGACAGACAGGAAAAAGGTTGAGGAATTATTAAAAAGTACAGGAGCCTCAGAGATTTATGATAGGTAAAACTTGTAAACTGAAATAAAAATTTAATAAATATACATATGAATTTTCGTCTGACTTTATTCATACTCATTGCTTTTTTAATGTTTTCGGCTTCTTGTGACAGGGACAGAAACAACCCGGGGTGGGACTTTTTCCCGGATATGTTTTATTCCAAAGCCTATGAGACAAATACAGGAAATCCTGTTTTGAAAGATGGCATGACCGAACAAACTCCGGTAGAAGGAACCATTCCCAGGGGAATGATACCCTACCAATATGCAAAAACTAAGGAAGGCATGGAACTGGCAGGGAAAGAACTTGTTAACCCATTGGAGAATACTGCACAGAACTTGCAAAGGGGGAAGGAAGTATATGACATTTTTTGTATTCATTGCCATGGAGAAAAAGGAGACGGGAAAGGCTATTTACATACCAGTGGAAAATATATCTATCCCCCTGCATCTCTGGTTAGCAAAAAGATGCTTGAAAAACCGGATGGTGAAATTTACCATTCTGTCACACTGGGATTTGGTTTAATGGGCGCCCATGGGTCTCAGATTCGTCCGGAGGACCGGTGGAAACTTATTATGTATATCCGAAATGAATTGCAAAAGTAAAACGGGGTGTGAGTATAAAGAGAAAGAATTAAAAAAACAGAAGAACTAATTTAAAGCGATTAAATGATGGAAGAAAAATTTTCCTTTCCTTCAAAACTAAGAATAAGTGCAATTGTTCTGGTAATTATTGGTTTGGCAGCCTTTATCTGGGGTTTTATTTCCAATCCCGACCAGGCCTGGGGAAATTTATTATTGAATAATTTCTTTTTTGTATCAATTGCAGTCGGGGCATCCTTTTTTATGTCTTTGCAATACATTGCCCAGGCAGGATGGTCAGCCGGATTTAAAAGAGTTTCTGAAGCGGTGGTGAGTTATCTGCCGGTTGGGGGTATTCTTTTTTTGGTGCTTATTTTTGGGCTGGGGCATATTTATCACTGGGCACATGAAGGTGCAGCTGTTCATGATGAACTGCTTTCACATAAATCTGTATTTCTGAATATTCCTTTCTTTTCAGTTAGGATTCTTTTATATTTTACGCTTTGGATTTTTATGGCCATATATTTACGTAAGCTCTCTCTTAAAGAGGACTTGGAGGGTGGTTTAACATGGTTTGAAAAGTCTGAGTTTTATTCAAAAGTAAATATCTTTGTCATTGCCGTTACTTTTACCTTTGCATCCATTGACTGGCTGATGTCCATTCACCCTCACTGGTACAGTACGATTTTTTCATTTAAAGCATTTGCTTCAGCATTTTATCATGGTTCAAGCTTTGTTATTCTAATTATTTTACTGTTGAATCGTGCCGGATATTTCAGTTTCTTGAATAAAAGTCACCTGCATGATTTTTCCAGGTATATTTTTATGTTGTCCATTATATATGGCTACTTGTGGTTTATGCAGTTTACCATTATCTGGTATGGGAATATTCCTGAGGAAACCATATATTATGCACTAAGATGGACCACTCCTTGGAAAACACTCTTTTTTGTTGATATTATCCTGAATTTTGCAGTTCCTTTCCTGGTATTAATGCCGCGTACGCCCAGCAGAAATAAAACAGTTGTTTTAATTGTAGCTTTATTTGTTCTGGCTGGCTATTGGGTAGAACTTTATACGCAGATATTCCCGGCAATCAATCCTGAAAATAACTTTGGACTTATTGAGATAGGAGCATTTGCAGGATTCCTGGGTTTATTTATTCTGGCAGTTGCAACTACACTGTCAAAAGCATCATTGATTCCAAAAAATCATCCTTATCTGGATGAATGCCTGCATCATCATTTTTAAAGTCTTAATAGTAGTAAGTTGTTCATGCCAATAATATTATCAATGGAAAACTTCATTTGAAGAGCTTATTAAAATACTATCATTTACTTAGCATTGATGTAATTTTTGGAGTGTTGGCCGGAGCAGTAATGGCAGTAAAAATTACGGGCATTCAACCGGGCTTTGCATGGTGGATTGTATTGCCATCCAGTGTTTGGTGGATCTACCTTACGGATCATCTGATTGACGGACTGAGTAAAAAGGAAGAAACTCAGAATCCCAGACATCATTTTTTCTACAAGAACAGGACTCTGATTTTTACGTTGCTCCTGTTTCTGAGTTTTATTAATATTTTTCTCATAGTGTTTTTCCTGCCCAGGGAATTGATCCTTTTTGGAGGTTTTGCCGGTTTTTTGGTATTGATTTATCTTGCTGGAGTGAAATTTATTAAAACCAGAAATTATGTATTATTTCCAAAAGAAATAATTGTTGCTCTTTTATATACGGGAGGTATTTGGGGAGGTTTGTTTTATATGGATAGAGAGGACTTCAGTTACAAGTGGTTGATACCTTTAATAGCTTATTTCCTGGTGACAGTTTCAAATTTGTTTATTTATTCTTTTTACGAGCAAAAAACGGACAAGGAGGACAAACAAATTACCATATTTACAACCTTCGAAGAGTCCCGGGCAAAGAAATTAATGCTGAACTGGTTTGTAATTTGTATTGTATATTTTACAATATTGATTTTTTGGAGAATAGATGACAAAATAATCAGGTTAGCTTTAGATGTACTGGCAGCTATACTTGCAATACAGTTGTTGTTGTTTAAAAAATCTTCCGTTTTTAGCCGGAATTTTCGTTACAGATGGGTTAATGAAGGGGCTTTCTTGCTTCCCTCGGTTTTTCTGTTATTGAATTAAAGTCGGAATTGGTTTTTTTCTGTTCAACACAGATTAGATTCAATTTAAATAATATTTTTTTTAAAAAAAGCAGTGACTTCTATTATTCTGTGTGATAGCAGTTTTCGTAAAATAATTCTTCAGGGCACTTTAATATAAAATTTAATTGATCAAAAATTTATTTTTTATTTCTAATTTTATGAGCATATGACCATTTAAAAAGTGTCTGTAATTAAAAAGATATTCTGGTTTTATGTTGACGGATTCAGGAATATGACTCTTGGCCGTCAGTTATGGATTATTATCCTGCTTAAGCTTTTTATCCTGTTCGCCATTCTCCGGCTTTTCTTTTTCCCTGATTTTCTGAAATCAAGGTTCAAAAACGATGCGGACAGAAGTGATTATGTGATTGAACAAATAACCCAAACAAAATCTAATAATAATGATTGATCATTTTGATGTTGGTCTGGTCGATTGGTCAAGGGCACAATTTGCTTTAACGGCAATTTACCATTGGCTTTTTGTTCCTCTGACTTTAGGATTATCGTTTATTATAGCGATAATGGAGAGTATCTATGTGAAAACTGGAGATGAGTTCTGGAAGAAAACTACGAAATTCTGGATGACCATTTTCGGTATTAACTTTGCTATCGGGGTAGCAACCGGTATTATTCTTGAATTTCAGTTTGGTACGAACTGGTCTAATTATTCCTGGTTTGTCGGGGATATTTTTGGAGCGCCTCTTGCCATTGAAGGAATCATGGCTTTCTTTTTGGAATCCACTTTTATAGCAGTTATGTTCTTTGGATGGGATAAGGTGAGTAAAAAGTTTCATCTAACGGCAACCTGGCTTACAGCAATTGGCTCTAATCTTTCTGCCATCTGGATCTTGATTGCCAATGCCTGGATGCAAAATCCGGTTGGGATGCACTTTAATCCGGATATGGCCAGAAATGAAATGCAGAATTTTTGGGAGATCATTCTTTCCACAACAGCCGTTTATAAGTTTTTGCATACCATTACCCAGGCTTATGTGCTTTCTTCCATTGTTGTAATTGGTATCAGTGCATGGTACTTACTGAAAAACAGAAATGTATTGATGGCTAAGAAAAGTATAATTATTGCTGCTGCTTTTGGGCTTGTGGCATCCATAAATATGATAGGTTCCGGTGATAACTCAGCAAGGGATGTGGCAAAAACGCAGCCTTTAAAGTTTGCTGGAATGGAAGCATTGTATGTGGGTCAGGAAAAAGCCCCACTCGTTGCTGTGGGTGCACTTTCCAACAAGGAACAGGAGGAATACAGGCGAAAAAATTTCGTTTTTAAAATTGAAATTCCCAGTGCATTATCCTATATGGTATATCTTTCACCGGATGGGTTTATTCCGGGGATCAAAGACCTGATTGAAGGGGATAAGGAAAGAGGGATTCTGTCTTTCCGGGAGAAAGTAGAAAAAGGAACAGTAGCAGTTGAGGCCTTGAAAGAATTGAAAAAATCCAAAGGGGTGGATGAGGGGAAATACAGGAGACTGAAAAGTAATTTTGAGGATCAGGCCTGGCTGGGAGAATATTTCAGGTATTTTGGATATGGCTATTTCAGGGACCAGTCCCCGGATGTTGTTATTCCCAATGTTTCATTGTTGTTTTATTCATTTCATTTAATGGTGGGGCTGGGTTTTTTGTTCGTGATATTTCTGGCTGCTTTTTTATTGCTGGGAGTTCAGAATAAACTGGAAAATAAAAAGTGGTTGCTTTGGCTGGCAATTTTAATGGTGCCTTTACCATACATTGCTTCCGAAGCCGGATGGATACTTGCTGAAGTAGGCCGGCAACCCTGGGTAATTCAGGATATACTTCCAACGATGGCAGCCGTATCAAAAATCAGTACGGGTTCGGTTCAGATAACTTTCTGGATGTTTGTGGTGGTGTTTACAGGATTGTTGATTGCCGAACTGAAAATTATGTTTAAGCAAATAAAATTAGGACCAAATAAGGGAGGGCATTAAAATGATATTAGCAATTTCATATTTATTTTTACAACAATACTGGTGGATCATTATCTCTGTTCTGGCTAGTTTCCTTGTATTCCTTTTGTTTGTCCAGGGTGGTCAGACCATGATTTTTTCGTTGGGTAAATCAGAAAGTGAGCGAACCATGATCGTAAATTCCATTGGCCGTAAATGGGAATTTACCTTTACTACACTTGTTACTTTTGGCGGGGCGTTTTTTGCTTCGTTTCCTCTTTTTTATTCTACCAGTTTTGGAGGTGCCTACTGGGTATGGATGATTATTCTTTTTTGCTTCATCATTCAGGCTGTTGCTTTTGAGTTCCGCTCAAAGCCATCTAATTTTCTTGGGAAACGAACGTATGATATTTTCCTGTTTGTTAACGGAGCTCTGGCACCCCTCCTTTTAGGAACAGCCGTTGGAACATTTTTTACAGGTTCCATGTTTTTGGTGTCAGATATGAACTTATCAGCCTGGCAAACACCCTGGCACGGGTTGGAAGCTGTGCTGAATATCCAGAACCTTTCCCTGGGCCTGGCAGTATTGTTTCTATCAAGGGTACTGGGCATTATGTACCTGATAAATAATATTGAACATGACTCTTTAGTTACAAATGCCCGTAGAAGACTTAAGTTAAACAGTATTTTGTTTCTGGTTTTCTTTTTATTCTTTGTAATCCGGTTGATGTTTATTGACGGATTTGCATACAATATGGAGACGGGACAGGTGTTTATGGAAGCCCATAAGTATTTGCATAATTTGTTACAAATGCCTGTAAATTCTTTGATCTTACTGACCGGGGTCGGGCTCGTTCTTTGGGGTTTGTATATATCTCTTTTCAGGAACTCAGTGAAGGGAGTCTGGTTCTCAGGAGCAGGTACAGTACTGGCTGTTTTTGCTTTGTTTATTCTTGCAGGGTTTAACGGAACATCCTATTATCCATCCGTTTTTGATCTGCAAAGTTCTTTAACCATTCAAAATTCATCTTCCAGCTTTTACACACTTAAAACAATGGCAATAGTTTCTATTATGGTGCCCTTTGTTTTTGCTTACATATGGTATGCATGGAAATCGATTGATACGAAAAAAATTACAGAAAGTGAAATGAAGGGAGATGCACATGTTTATTAATTAAAAGCGAATTATAATGTTATTAGAATCTTTATTTTTATATCTGATTTGGCCGGTTGTTATTTTTGGTGGCTATTTTGCTTCTGTCTGGGCTTTAAGTAAATTTGAGGCTAATTTGGAAGCAGAAAAGGAAAGCCAGGAATTATAAACTTTAAGGTAGGCTGTTTTATTTTTTTCAACTCATAAACCGGAGATTTTTCTTCCTACAGGCATTTTTATTTTATTCATTCATTCATTCATTCATTCATTCATTCATATAAACTACTATGATTATGACATTTAAATTTCAGAAGTTTTACCGGCTCTTGTTGTTTAGCGGGGTAATGTGGATCGTTTTGCCTTTTTTTCTGAGTGCGCAAAGCGTTTCATTGAAATATGATAAGTATTTGAACCCAAAAGACCTGAACACTGCAATTGCCGGTTTGAACAAAAAGTTTTCAAAAAAATCCCGGTTGATCAATCTGGCAAAAACACCGGGAAATAATGAACTTAAATTGCTTGAGATTGGTCAGGAAACAGGAAGTACTAAGAAAACCATACCGGCCGTACTTGTTGTGGCTAATATGGAAGGTACAGTTCCGGTTTCCAGTATGGGAGCCTTGTATCTGGCAGATATGTTATTAAATTCTGATGAGATGACAGATTCGCTGACCTGGTATGTATTGGTTTGTGGGAACCCCGATGCGCTGGATCATTATTTTATGAAAGCTTATCCTGTTGATCCCCGGAATGCAAAACCACATAATGATGATATGGATGAACTGACGGATGAGGATGGATATAACGATCTTGACAAAAACGGGATAATTACCCAAATGAGGGTGAAGGATCCTGAAGGGAAGTGGATTCCCCTGGAGAAAGATCCCAGAATGATGAGAAAAGCTGACCCCTCAAAGGGAGAAACAGGTATTTATAAACTTTACCAGGAAGGCCTGGATGATGACGGTGATGGAAAATATAACGAAGATGGTAAAGGTGGCGTAAACGTTGGGATTAATTTTCCGCATTTATTTAAACCTTTTACTGCTACCGGAGGTTTATGGCCCGGATGTACTGAAGAATCATTTAACCTTATGAAGTTTGTCTATGAACATCCGGAAATTGCAATGACGTTTGCATATGGCTCAACTAATTTCTGTATGGTACCTCCTAAAGGCGGACGTAAAGCCGGGGTTGACCTGAACCGGATTAAAATACCTAAAAGAATGGCCCCTATGTTTAATGCCGATCCTGATAAAACTTATACAATGAAAGAGGTTATGGAACTGGCAAAAGCAGTCGTGCCTCCGGGAATGGAAGTGACTGAAAGTATGATTGCCAGTTTTCTGGGATTGGGTGCAGTTGTAAACCCTTTGAGTGATGATTTGAAATTTTACAAAGAGCTGGCCGGGGAGTATAAGGATTATCTGAAAGAGAAAGGAATGACGGAGGAAAGACTGGAACCTGCAAAAGCAAAAGACGGGTCTTTTGAACTCTGGTCATATTATCATCTGGGCATTCCTACTTTTACAATGGATTTTTGGACTTTACCAAAAGTAAAAGAAAAGAAAGAAAAGGGGAGTGGGATAACAACAGATAAGCTTGAGAAAATGACATCTGAAGAGTTTGTCGCACTGGGTGAAGAAAAAATTACAGCATTTTTAAAAGAATCGGGTGCACCTGCTCAGTTTAAAGCTGAAAATGTAGTAAAAATGGTGGAAGACGGAAAAATGACTCTTAAGCAAATGGCCGGAATGTTGAAGAATAAGCCAAAACCCAAAGACAGTAAAGAAGGAGATCCTGAAACAAAAGCACTCCTTGCTTTCAGCGACAGTCATCTGGATGGTAAAGGTTTTGTAAACTGGACTCCTTACAAACATCCTGATTTGGGAGAAGTTGAAATTGGTGGAGCTGTTCCCTATACGGATAATACACCCCCTGAAGGAATGATTGATTCCCTATTAAATGTTCAGGTACCATGGGTTTTTGAGATTGCCAAAAAACTGCCCAGATTAAAAATTCTGAAAACGAAAACCATATCAAAAGGAGGCGGGGTATATGAATTGAATGTTTGGATAGAGAATACTTCCTATCTGCCTTTCCCAACTGCCATGGGTAAGAGAAATAAACGACCTGCTCCGGCCATCCTTGTGCTGGAGGGGGATAATCTGAATGTATTGTCAGGTAAAAAGAGGACACCCGTTTCAGACCTGGGAGGCTTGCAAACAAAGAAACTCACCTGGCTGGTAATGGCCGGTAAAAAATCACAGCTCAGTATAAATTTTAATGCCCCGAATGCATGGGGTGATCAAAAGCAAATTAAAATAGGAGGGGAAAAATGAAAAAGATATTTTTAAATTTAGCTTTATTCCTATTTATAGGGATTTATTCTTCAGGCCAGAAAGAAAAGATTACGGTTCCACTCAGATTTGATCATTACTATACTTATGACCAGGTAGTGGAGGCTTTGAAAGCCTTGCATGATGCCTATCCAAAACTGACAAAACTGGATTTGGTTGGTAAGAGTGAAGAAAACCGGGAGATCTGGGCTTTGACTATTAACAATCCAGAGACTGGAGATGCATTGAGTAAACCCGGTGTTTATGTTGATGGCAATATTCATGGTAATGAAATACAGGCAGGTGAAGTCGGGCTTTATTTTGCCAATGAAATGCTGACGAAATATGGTGAGAATAAGAAAATCACAAAGCTGGTAGATAAAAATGCATATTACCTGATCCCGGTTGTAAATGTGGACGGACGCTACCATTTTTTTGCTGATGCGAATACACCCAGTACGAATCGTGGGCTGCGAAGGCCAAAAGATGATGACAGGGATGGTCTTTTTGATGAAGATTTCCCTGATGACCTTGATGGTGACGGGAGCATTTGTCAAATGAGGAAACGGGATAGTCTGGGGTCTTATAAGACAGATCCGGCGGATCCTAGACTGATGGTACGGGTAAAACCCGGGGAAAAAGGAGAATGGACGATTCTGGGTTCAGAAGGGATTGATAATGATGGCGATGGAAGAATTAATGAGGATTCTGAAGGATATGTGGATCCGAACAGGAACTGGGGTTTCAACTGGGCACCGGATTACGTTCAAAGGGGTGCAGGAGATTACCCGTTTTCAGGTGTAGGACTGAATGCAATAAAAAATTATATTATGGCCCGTCCTAACATCATTATGGTTTTTGCATTTCATAATAATGGGGGGATGTATCTTCGGGGACCAAGCACAAAATCACAGGGAGAATTCCAGCAGGGTGATATCCGGGTTTTTGATTATCTGGGTAAGAATGCTGAGAAAATTGTTCCCGGTTACCGCTATTTGATAAGCTGGAAGGACCTTTATTCTACCTATGGTGATTTTGGTGACTTTATGGATAATATTGTGGGTGCTTATACTTTTGTGGGTGAATTGTTCCAGACCAGTAGTGAAACCTATAAGAAAAAGGATGAGAAAGGTGAAGAAGAAAGTATGTTTGGCGAGAGTAATGACAGGACCAGAGAGAGGTTGAAGTTTAATGATAATCTGGCTATGGGTGAATTATATAAAGACTGGAAACCTTACAAGCATCCTGTTTATGGTGACATTGAAATTGGAGGGTGGATTAAATTCAGCTCCAGACTGCCGCATCCGTTTATGCTTCAGGACCTTGTTCACCGGAATGCTGCTGCGGTGATTTTTGCTGCCGGACAAACTCCGGATGTAAAGCTTAGTGTAATTAAGAAGGAAGAGATTGGAAAGAATCTGTATAAAGTTCAGGTTCGTTTATACAACGATAAAGCCATGCCTTCCATTACCTATCATTGTGTGAAATCCAAAGTCTATCCAATGGACTTATTGAAAGTAAGTGGAAATAATATTGAAGTAATATCGGGTGGAAAGATTATAAATAAATATACAGATCAGGTTTCTTATAAACCAAAAAAACCGGAGATTCAATTTTGTCAGGTTCCCGGATTTGGCTATGTCGATTATCAGTTTCTGGTTTCGGGTAAGGGTGAAATGAAGATAAGTTTTGAATCGCGAAAAGCAGGAAAAATTACCGGATCAGTGAAATTATAAGGATGGAGCTCAAATTGTATCTTATTAAAAAAGGCCGGATATCCGGCCTTTTTTGTTGTCAGTAAAAAAATTCAAGGGTTTATTACCGGTAAAATTTATATGTTCAAAAATTTACCGGAATATCTTTATGGTTAAAGTTTAATCTTCCACCTTCCTAATGGTATAATCGTAGCCTTCCATGATGGGATTGGCCAGGATCTTATTACAGGCATCGTTTACCTGTTCCATTGCTCTTTCTTCTTCGTCTGCATCAATCTCAAGGGTAATGTGCTTCCCGATTCTTACATTTGAGATATTCTCAAATCCTATATTTTTCATACTGTTGGTAACAGCTTTTCCCTGTGGGTCTAACAAAGCCTTTAATGGCATAATGTTTATTTCAGCAATGAATTTCATGTTCGTTTTATCTTTTTGTAAATTATTTTAAGGCTCTTTTTGGAAGCAATAATAAAAACAACGATATAAAAATATATAAAATAATGATAGCAAAAACAGCTTTGAGTGAAAACATTACCAGTAAAATAACAGAAATAGTAAGGAGTATGAATACAGGGGTGTTCTCAGGGTCTTTTATGTTCTTGATTTTCAGAGAAAACATCGGTATATTCGAAACCATTAAAAAGGAAAATAAAACTGAAAAGGCAAGTAAAAAAACGGGCTCATTAACTAAGGCATTCCCGGAAAAAAAATTATCTGAATTTCTGACAAGAGGTATGGAAGCAAAAAACAAGCCCGAAGCAGGAGTGGGCAAGCCATGGAATTCTGAGGTTTGTTCTGTGTCAATGTTAAATTTTGCAAGTCGGAATGCTGAAGCCAGAATAATAAAAAAGGGAGCGGAAAGCAAAACAAGCTGAGCGGAACTCAAATTTCTCCCGGAAATATTCTGGAGTGACAGATTACCTGCATCCAGGATTTCATATAACAGGATCATCCCGGGAGCAACACCAAAACTGATCAGATCAGCAAGAGAATCCAGTTGCTTGCCCAGATCTGAGTATGCATTTAAAAGTCTGGCAGCAAAACCATCAGTAAAATCAAAAAATGCTGCAATAAATATAAAGTATGCTGCAACAACCGGTTGATCTGACATTACAAAAAGGATGGATAATACCCCGCAGATCAGGTTCAATGAAGTAAGGGTATTTGGGATGTATTTTGTCATTGAAAAAATTGCTTTTACAAATGTAAATGAAATTATGAATTTTATATGTTTAAGACTTTAAAAAAACAAATAATTAATTTTGTCCTCCAGGAAAAGGAAAACTATTTTTTTTGATTTACGTACAATACATGTTAAACTTGTAATTAAACAATCTGTCACGAAACGAACATGAATTTTTTTAATCAAAAGTTCACACACGAAAATAATTTAAACAAGTTCATGGGAGAACGGAGTGGTTACTTCTGTTCTCAATTTTTTAGTTAATTTGTAACCAAGTAATTAAAAATTTTAACAGATGAAATTTCGTAGTTTATTTTTCATTTTTTCAGTAGTGTCCCTGGTTGTATTTTTTGAGTCTTGCAGTAAAAATGAGGAGGAAAACAAACCTTTAACAGGGCTTGATTTTATCATAAATCATGAGAATACAAATTTGAGTGATATTCCTGAACAATACATTGTAGCTGCTAAAAAAGACCTGCATATTGTGTATGGTCATACCTCTCATGGAAGTCAGCTGATTACCGGAATGACTGGTCTGGTAAGCTTTAAAGGAAATCTTTATGCCTGGAAACATGAAGACAGTGATGCCACCCTTGATATCCATGATTATGGTATGCCGGGAGATCTTGGGAACCCCGACAGGGTTACGTGGGAAAAAGAAACCAGGGATTATATCGCAAACAATCCGAAAGTTAATGTGGTGATCTGGTCATGGTGTGGAGAGGTTAGTTCGGCAAGTGAAGCAGATATAAGCACTTATCTAAACCTAATGGATGGTTTGGAAAAGGATTTTCCCAATATACGGTTTGTGTATATGACCGGTCATCTTGACGGAACGGGTCTTAGTGGTAATTTGCATATAAGAAATGAACAAATACGGAAATACTGTAATGATAATAATAAAATTCTGTATGATTTTGAAGACATAGAAAGTTATGACCCGGATGGCACTTATTTTGGTGATAAAAAGCCGAATGATAACTGCGACTATGATTCAGATAACAATGGTTCTAAAGATGCAAACTGGGCCATTCAGTGGCAAAATTCACATACAGAAAACACAGATTGGTATTCGTGTTCATCAGCCCACAGTCAGCCTTTGAATGCGAATCAGAAAGCTTATGCTGCCTGGTGGTTGTGGGCAAGGCTGGCCGGTTGGGACGGAAAATGAAAAAAGCAGCCCTTAACTGCTTTTTTGTATCATTCAAATGCTTCCTCTACCTGAAAACAGGTAGTATATGCCTTTCAAAAAGATTTTGCGTTACATTCTTTTCAATAACAGGTTCGAATTCAACCAGTGCATCGGTGAATTCGTTGCCAAGTTCAGCGGCTACTTTGTATCCGCAATGAATGAGCTGCCGGATTTCCGGATTGTAATCAGGGTTCTCCTGGTTGTGCCGGAGTGTGTTTGCAAATTTACTTCCTGTCCATTTGTTTACTTCATCCGGAGAGGGAAGTGTTTTATAATTAATATCAATAACAGAGGCATATGGGGCAGTTAATTCTTCAAACCGGTCCAGTGCCTTTGCATATATTTTTTTTGCAATTGACAACCCTTTACCTTCGCTTTCAGCCAGACCAATTGCTTCCTCCAGCCATGTTGTTCCTGCTGTTTTTATGTGAAGTCCTGTATTATGTTTTTTGATCAGGCGGTTCATGGGCTCGTAGATGGAAAACTTATCACTACCTGAATGAACGCTCAGTTTGAGGTTTTCAGGTAATCCAAATTCTTTTACCACCTGACGGATTACTAAAATATCTTCTTCAAATTCTTTGGTGAATTGTTTTATGTCACCCACATAATCCACACCTTTATTAAAACGTCCGGTAAACTTAGGTGCAATGGTCTGTGCAGGAATTCCTTTAGCTGCTATTTCAGCCAGAATAAAAAATAATTCTGCAGGTGTTTGCGGCGTTTCCACTTCGTCCATTGAAACTTCAGTGATAAAATTCCCTTTACCTTTCACTTTTTCTATGTGGTTGTAGATTTTCTCCGCTTCTTTGATAGCTACAAGGAAGTTGTTAGCCAGTTCTTTCAGAAATTCTTCGGTAATGTGAAAAGGCTGGCCAATTCCGGGAATTGTTAATTCGCCTAAAAATATCCTGTATCTTTTCACGAAGTCATCAGCATCTGCTTTTTCCGGTGGGTTGCCTATGTAATCGGCTACGTCCAGCGTGAAGAAATCGGAATAGGGGATAAATTCATCTACATTATTCATGTTAATATGGTCGGCATCAACAAAATAAGCTTCTGCCCACCCCAATTCTTTCACTGTATTATCAGCCTCCTTTCTTACATCTGCAGGGCCTGACTTGATGGTTTTGTGTTCTCTGTGTGATTTATTCCAAACAGGTGTGATCTCAATACCAGCTTCTTTTGCCAGGAGGCTGGCTTTTAATTGTGCTTTCCCCTGATGGGCAAACCGGTCACCGGTTCCGAGCGAATATTTTCCAAGGATCATCATAATCGTTTATTGTTTAGTTATAAGATAGTTAAGTAATTCCGGATAGAGAAAATCTATATCTTTTTTGATTCCTCAAAATAAGCAAGAATATTTTCAACAGGAGTATCATCCTGAATGTTATGTGCAGGAGCATTTATATATCCGCCTCCTTTACCATAAATTTGTATTCTGTGTCTTACTTCTTTTTTAATCTCTTCCGGTGTTTTATTCGGTAGTAAATCCTGAATATCAATTCCGCCGAAAAAGACCAGGTCTTTACCATAAGTATTTTTCAGGAATTCCGGTTCCATCCCATGTGCCAGCGGTTGAAGGGGATTCAAAATATCCAGCCCGATTTCAATAAAGTCAGGAATTATAGGCAGAATGGAGCCACAGCTGTGCCAGGCAATTTTAATCTCAGGGTTTACTTTCCTGAATTCATCAAACATATGTTTAATCCTGGGTTTAAAGACCTTCCTCCAGAGTTCGGGAGACATGATCATTCCGTTTTGGGATCCGAAATCATCACCCGCCCATAAAATATCAGCACCTAAGGAAATCAGTTTCTTCCCAATTTCGGTATTGATTTCCATTACCTTATCTAAAAGTGCAAAAATGTGTTCTTCTTCCAACATCAAATCCATCAGGATCTTTTCAAGTCCTGTCAGGTACCATGATGTTTCGAAAAAGGAAGTTTCAAGATCTGCTACTATGGCATAATCTTTTCCATATTTTTTAATGGTTTTTTCAGCTTCATCAAACCTTCCCGTTGCAAAAGGATCGGGGAAAGGGTAATCTTCAATATCCCTGACAGACTGTACATTTGCCAGTGGGAATTCCTTAAATTCACTGTAAAGTCCGGTATCGACAAATTTCATACCCCATTCATTTAATAAAATGCCATCATCCATTTCTTTCGTGGGGAAATTATCAGGATAACAAGCGGCTATTCCAACACAATCATTTCCAAGGTTTGTAAGCAGGTTTGTATGGGAGATCCTTGTGGATAACAAAGAATCTATTGGCTCTTCAAAAGGAAGATTTAATGCTTTTGAAAGTTTTTCTGCAGACTGAGGTGTTAAGGTCGCATAAACCGGTGGCCTGTCGGGTTGTTCATGGTTAATTGCTTTTAATACTCTTTCTCTGGATGTCATATCTGTTTCTCAGTTTCTTGAAATAAATATTAACTCTATAATGATCCAAAAACTCCGGGTAACCAGAGACTCAGCTGTGGAATATACGTAACAAGCAGGAGTACAATGATCATGGCAATAAACATAGGTAACAGTGGCTTGATTACCGATTCAATCTTGACTTTGGCCACACTGCACCCGATAAATAAAACAGAACCTACCGGAGGTGTGCAAAGTCCAACACTAAGGTTTAATACCATGATGATCCCAAAATGAATGGGGCTCATACCAAGCTGAGTAGTTACAATTGGCAGAAAAATAGGAGTAAAGATCAATACTGCCGGGGTCATATCCATAAATACTCCCACAAATAGCAATATCATATTAATGATCAGGAGGATAACAATTGGATTATTACTTATGCTTAAAAGCCCGGCACTTACATTTTGCGGGATGTTCTCATAGGCCATGATCCATGATAATCCAATACTTGTTCCCACAAGTAGAAGCACAATCGCGGTGGTTTTGACAGACTTGAGTATCACATCCGGCAGGTCCTTTATTTTCATTTCATTATAAACCAGGGCCAGGATGAGTGAATACAAAACCGCAACAGCAGATGCTTCCGTAGCTGTAAAAAATCCTGCGATGATCCCGCCGATGACAATAATCAGCATTAAAAGGCTGGGTAAGGCATCGAGGAATTTCTTGGTTCCCCAGAGTGCTTTTTCTTTAAATTTTATTGTACGGTGTGTCATAAAAACAAGTGCGAGAAAGCCCAGGCTTGTCCAGATATAATTTGAAGGTACATTTAAACCGTTTTTCAGGTAATTAATAAATGTTATCACCAGTAAAATGACTCCTGTTACAGCCAGAAGCTTGAGCGTATTTTTTATGACTCCGGCAACTCCTTTATTTTGTAAAATGAGCATGGACATGGATGTTAACATCAGTGCCAGGCCTGTCATGATGCCGGGTATGTAACCCGCCACAAAAAGGGCTGTAATGGAGGCTCCACCACTGGCAAGGGAGTAAACAATAAGTATATTACTTGGGGGAATGGAAAGTCCGGTGGTTGCAGAAGTAATATTTACGGCCGCACTGAAATTCTCATTATATCCTTCTTTTTTCATTTCAGGACCCATTATGCTTCCGATGGCAGAAGTAGATGCGGCAGCAGAACCCGAAATCGCTCCAAACAACATATTGGCAAAAATATTGACAAAAGCCAGTCCTCCCGGGGCATTTCCAACAAGGGCCCGGGCAAAATCAATCAGGCGCATGGCAATCCCCCCCTTATTCATAATGTTTCCTGCCAGGATGAAAAAAGGAATGGCCAGCAAGGCAAAACTGTCAAGCCCTGTTGCCATTCGTTGGGCAAAAGTGGTGAATGAGGGTAATGGAGTAATACTTACAAGCATGGTTAATATTCCGGAAATTCCGATACTGAAAGCAATAGGTACTCCTATAACCAATAAAATAATAAAACTGACGACCAATACGGCAATACCAAAATAGTCCATATTATTCTTTGCTTCTTAGGGTTTTGATTAGGTTATCTGTATTATAATAAACGATGAGCAATCCGCTTACAGGAACCACAATATACACCATTCCCAGGGGGAGCTCCATTGCTGCCGATCGTACATTCAATAAAAAACGGGTGTAAACCAGCCAGCCTCCTCCTATGACCATCACAAAAAGGCCAAATAGTACAATAAACAGGCTAATGGAAACTTCCAGTCTTTTTTTTCTTTTCGGACCTGACTTTTGAATCAACAGGTCAATGGCCAGGTGCTCATTCTTACCGGCAACATAGGCTGCTCCTAACAGGCCTACCCAGATAAGTAAAAAACCTGCTAATTCATCGGTAAACGAACTGGGAGAAGACAGGATATACCGGCTGGTAACCTGCCAGAGCACATCAATTACGAGAATGCTCATAAAAAAAATTAAAACATACTCAAGAATTTTATCTGTCTTTTTTCTGATAGTCATGATATGATATTATTTTGTGGCCTGGATTCTTTGAATATACGAGTTTATCCTTTCATTACTTTTATATCCTTCATAAATGCCTTTTACTTTTTCCTGGAACAGATTTTTGTCAGGATAGTTTATTTTAACCCCGGCCTCCTGAACAATTCTCAAAGATTCTTTTACACTTTCTGCCCAAAGCTTTCTTTCAATTATAACCGATTCATTGGCAGCCTGTTGAAGCCATTTTTGTTCCTGCTCGGTAAGCCTGTCCCATACCGTTTTTCCAATGATCAGAACATCGGGAACCGCACTGTGTTCATCAAGGGAGTAAAACTTACAAACTTCGTAATGATGAGAAGTATAAAAACTGGGCGGATTATTTTCAGCTCCGTCCACCACGCCACTTTGAAGCGCAGTGTATAATTCACCCCACGACAATGGAGTAGGAGAACCTCCCAGGGCCTGAACCATTTCCATGGCCATTTTGCTTTTCATCACCCTTATTTTTAGTCCTTTTAGGTCGTCTGGAGTTACGATTGGCCTGGAAATCGTATAGAAACTACGGCTGCCGGCATCATAAAAACAAAGTCCTCTCAGCCATTTTTTTTGTGTACTTAGCAGCAATTCTCTACCTATCTCACCATCCATAACTTTAAATCCGTGCTCTTTGGAGCGAAAAAGATAAGGAAGTCCCAGGACTTTGTAATCTTCAGAAAAGCTTTCCATGATGGCAGCTGAAACTTTTGTCATGGCCAGACTACCGATCTGAAGCAGCTCAACGTTTTGCTGTTCTGAACCTAATTGTCCTCCGGGATAAATTTGAATTGTCAGTTTCCCACCGGAAATTTCAGTCAGGCGTTTCTTCATGAAAACCATAGCCTTATGTACGGGGTGATCCGTGGGAAGTCCATGGGCCAGTTTCAATGTTTTGGTTTCCTTTTTAAGAGCACATTGGTTCATTGAAATTACCAGGAAAACACTGAGCAAAGTAACCAGACCTGTATGGAATTTTTTATGCTTTATTAAACTCATTTTATTATCCCTGCTGTTTATGAATTTTGTTTGACTGATTGAATGATTTGAAGCGTTTGTCTGGTTCTGTCTTCCAGCAGGGAAAAGTCATTCTTTTTCAGAATCTCCTTCGTAATGAGCTGTGAGCCCATTCCAACTGCGGTAACTCCTGCATTAAACCATTTTCTTAAATTGTTTCCATCTGTAGTAACTCCTCCGGTGGGCATAATGTTTGTCCAGGGGGAGGGTCCTTTGATCGCTTTTACAAAATCAGGACCGCCCACAGAAGATGCCGGAAATATTTTTACGATCTCAGCACCCAGTTCTTCAGCTTTTGATATTTCGGTGAGCGATCCGCAACCAGGTATCCAGGAAACTTTCCTCCGGTTACAAACGCGGGCCATTTCTTCCTGTAAAACCGGAGAAACTATGAAATTAGTACCCAACTGCAAATAAAGAGAACTGGTTCCGGCATCTATTACAGAGCCAATTCCAAGGATCAGGTCAGGATAGTTGGAAATGGAATATTTGTTAAGTTCTGAAAATACTTCGTGGGCGAAATCTCCCCGGTTTGTAAATTCAAAAACACGTACTCCACCCTGGTAACAGGCCTGCACAACTTTTTTACATATTTCAATATCCGGGTGGTAAAAAACAGGAACCATTCCCGTTTCTTTCATGGCTGAAAAAACCTCAAATCTATGAAATCTGGCCATTTTTAATTTTTTAATTTTATGATGCAAATATACTCAAACGTTTGTATAGTTTGATTTTTTGCTTCTTATTTGGATCAGGTCTTTATAATTCAAGCCCTGAAAAATAAAATGCTAAAATATAAAACATCTGTATGTTTCCAAAGTGATTTTTACCTGAAATACTAATTCTGAACAGAAATATATTCTAAGATGTAATAAATCAGTCGAATAACAATTTTATGGCTATAAAACTGAAAAATAAATTTTGATCAATCGTTTGCGTATTCTGAATACTCTTGTTAATTTTGTCCAATGAATGGTTCTCACAGAATGAGTAAAAGAATTACCATATTAGATTTGGCAAAGAGGTTAAATACCACTCCTTCAACTATATCCAGGGCGCTTAGAGATCACCCTGGTGTAAGTAAATCTTTGAGGGAAGCGGCAAAGTCATTGGCCAGGGAATTGAATTATCAGCCAAATTCAGTAGCTTCAGGCCTCAGAAAAGGAAAAAGTTATACTATCGGGATTGTTGTACCACATATTAACAGGGATTTCTTCTCGAATGTTATTTCAGGAATTGAGGATATTGCTTCTGACAATGGTTACAAGGTAATGATCTGCCAGTCGCATGACAATGAGGAAAAAGAAAAACAGTATATTAATACATTGGTGAGTGCCAGGGTGGATGGTATCATAGTTTCACTGGGTATGAATACGGAGGATTGTTCTCATTTTGAACAGGTGTTGAATGCAAGGATTCCCTTGATATTTTTTGACAGGGTATGTGAACAGATGGATGTTTCAAGAATCCTCAATGATGATACAGAAGGTTCATTTAAGGCGGTGAGTCATATGATAGAAATGGGGTATAAGAGAATTGCTTATTTCTCCGGACCGGAATATCTGAATGTGTACAGGGACCGGAAAAACGGATATCTCAAAGCCTTGCAAAATAATAGTATAGAAGTGGATAAGGCCATAATCGTTCATCATGACCTTACACAGGAGACAGGCTGGAAAGCTGCAGAAAAACTGATGAAAATGAGAAACAGGCCGGATGCCATTTTTTCTTCAAGTGACTTTGCTGCACTGGGAGC
Organism: Bacteroidales bacterium; assembly: GCA_024763075.1. GTDB lineage: Bacteria > Bacteroidota > Bacteroidia > Bacteroidales > VadinHA17 > JANTGF01. The sequence goes on from JANTGF010000034.1 coordinate 31,725, forward strand.
CTTGTTGTATTTGCGGGAAAATAATGTAAGAATTCCTGAAGAAGTTGGTATTGCAGGGTTTAGTAATGAAAAATTTACTTCACTTGTTAATCCTGCTTTAACAACAGTGGACCAGCATAGTAATGAAATTGGAACTTTTTGTGCCAAACAGTTTCTGGAGGAAGTGGAATTGAATAATGAGAACTATGTTCCCAGAAAGATTATTTTAAATCCTCGACTTATTATCAGGGAATCTACAAAACGAATCAAAGAGTAAATATTTAAAAAAAATCCAAATAATTGAAATTATGAAACAAAATTATGAAGTTCGTTACGCGACCCATCATGAAGATGCAAAGTCTTATGATACGGATCGGATTAGAAAAGAATATCTGGTAAGCAATATTATGCTGCCGGATGAAATCAATATGGTTTATTCTTTCTATGACAGGTATATTGTAGGTGGAGCTGTGCCTGTAAATGAAAGCCTTGCTTTGGAACCCATAGACCCCATAAAGTCAGACTATTTTCTGGAAAGAAGGGAACTGGGGATCATCAATGTGGGAGGCCCGGGAATTGTTACTGTGGATGGAAAAGATTATGCTTTGAATTTCAAGGATGCACTTTACGTGGGTCGTGGCAGTAAGGAGGTGGTTTTTAAAAGTAAGGATGCTGTAAAACCTGCACATTATTATTTTAATTCGGCAATAGCCCATAAAGAATTACCGGTAAAAATTGTTACACTGGATGATGCTGAAAGAGTTGCCCTGGGGGGACTTGAAACATCAAATGACAGGGTAATCAATAAATTATTGGTAAACAGTGTGGTTGAAACCTGTCAGCTACAAATGGGAATGACAGAGCTGAAAACAGGAAGTGTATGGAATACCATGCCTGCCCATACGCACAGTCGTAGAATGGAAGCTTATTTCTATTTTGAAGTTCCGGAAGGACAGGCAGTGTGTCATTTTATGGGTGAACCTTCCGAAACCAGGCATATCTGGCTTAAAAATGAAGAAGCAGTGATCTCTCCGCCCTGGTCGATTCATGCAGCAGCAGGAACCTCAAATTATATTTTTATCTGGGGAATGGCAGGTGAGAATTTGGATTATGGTGATATGGATCTATTCGGACCCACTGAATTACGGTAAAAAGAAATGAATAGGAAGGTTGTTACTTTTGGTGAAGTAATGCTTCGCCTGGCAAGTCCCGGAAATCTCAGATTCAGCCAGTCCGGCCATCTGAATTCCACCTTTGGAGGTGGCGAAGCCAATGTGGCAGTTTCTCTGGCTAACTTTGGCATACCGGTGGACTTTATAACCCGTCTTCCGGAAAATGATATAGGAAAGTGGTGTGAGCAGGAAATTCGAAAGTACGGGGTGTATACAGAAAATATTTGCTGGGGGGGAGACCGCCTGGGAATTTATTTTCTGGAGACAGGGGCTGTTAGCAGAGGAAGTAATGTGGTTTACGACAGGGCTTATTCTGCGGTGTCTGAAATAGCTGAGGGGATGGTTGACTGGGATCAGATTTTTGAAGATGCAGGATGGTTCCACTGGACCGGAATTACACCGGCAATATCAGATGGTGCCGCAAAGGTTTGCCTGGAAGGGATTCAAAAGGCCAAAGAAAAAGGCCTGACGGTATCCTGTGACCTGAATTACCGGAAAAAACTCTGGAAATGGGGAAAAGCAGCTTCTGAAGTTATGCCTAATCTGGTTAAATATTGCGATATCATACTCGGGAATGAGGAAGATGCCGAAAAAGTTTTTGGTATTCAGCCTGAGGGAGTGGACATTACAAAAGGAAAGGTGGAAGCTGAAGCCTATAGATCTGTTGGAAAACAGTTGATGGATAAATTCCCGGAAGCTAAAAAGGTGATCATTACTTTAAGGGGTTCGGTGAATGCGAATCATAATTCCTGGTCGGGAGTTTTATACAATGGAAAAGAACTCTTAAAAGCTCCTGTATATGAAATAACCCACATTGTGGATAGGGTTGGAGGCGGAGATTCCTTTATGGCAGGACTAATCTTCGGCTTACTTCATTATAAAGATGACCAGAAAGCACTGGAGTTTGCAGTTGCTGCCTCCTGCCTGAAACACACCATATATGGAGATTTTAATCAGGTTTCTGTTGAAGAAGTTCAGAAACTGATGGGTGGAGACAGCTCGGGAAGGGTCTCCAGGTAGTTATTCAAATTAAAATATGAACAATAAAATTAATAAATTATGAGTCTTGAATTATTTGATCTTACTGGGAAAACAGCCCTGGTAACCGGAGGTACACACGGACTGGGAATGGCAATTGCTACAGGTCTGGCAGAAGCCGGAGCTAAAATTGTGGTAAATGATCTTTCTGAAGATAAGCTGAAAAATGCTAAAAAGGAATACAAAGAGAATGGAATTGATGTGGCAACTTATCTTTTCGATGTAACCAATGAGGCCCAGGTTATTGAGGCACTCGGAACCATTGAAAAAGAAGTAGCTCCTGTTGATATTCTTGTGAATAATGCAGGCATCATTAAAAGAGTACCCATGCTGGAAATGGATGTTGATGAATTCAGACAGGTAATTGATATCGATCTGGTTGGTCCTTTTATCATGGCAAAGCATGTTGTAAAAAGTATGAACGCGCGTAATTCCGGTGGAAAAATTATCAATATGTGTTCTATGATGAGTGAGGTTTCCCGGAATACAGTAAGTGCCTATGCTGCTGCTAAAGGCGGGCTGAAAATGCTTACCAGGGAAATGGCCGATGAATGGGCCAGATTTAATGTACAGGCAAACGGAATTGGCCCGGGTTATTTTGCCACTGCACAAACTGCACCAATCCGGGTAGGAGGACATCCTTTTAACGAATTTATCATAAAGAGAACACCGGCAAGACGTTGGGGAGAACCTTCAGAACTAGCTGGTGCTGCGGTGTTTCTTGCATCCAAAGCTTCAGATTTTGTGAATGGACATGTGTTGTATGTGGATGGGGGAATTCTTGCTACGCTGGGCAGTCATGCAGGTGAGGAATAAATTTTTATTTAAAACTGACTGAGAAATCTTTGAATTAAAGGAGATTTCTCACCATCGTGCCTCAGGTTCGAAATGACAGATTAAAACTGGCTTGACACTAGGTTAACTTTTTAAAAGTAATGGGTTGTCTGGTTGTTTTTATTTTTAATCAGGAGTTTTTTTGTTTACCTTAGTGTGGAATCGAAAGGAATCGGGATATTTAAAAATGGAGTATAAGTATATTTATGTATAAAGGCTGGTATAAATGAAAAGAGTAAATATTTTAGTTTTTTTGATTATTTTTTCAGGCAGATTAATTTTTGCTGCAAATTATTATTGTGACCCGGCGACCGGGAGCATGTCAAATGATGGCAGCAAATCAAATCCATGGTCAACTTTACAGGCAGTTTTTGAAGCACATAAAAGTTTTGTTGCCGGAGATACAATTTTCCTGTTTAAGGGATACCATGGAACTCCCCTGATTTTTGGAAGAAATGAGAATTATGTGAATATCAGACCTGTGGAAGGTGATACGGCATTGGTTTCTTCAATTAAATTTTCCAGTGCTTCTTACTGGCAAGTGGAAAATCTGGTTATAAGCTCAGAAAGTCCGGAAAGTAAAGACGTTTATGATTTTTATTTTCTGATTACAACGAGTAAGAATTCGAATTTTCTGACTTTTCGGAATTGCCGTATATATTCGACTGAAAATTCGGAAAATTGGACACGCGATGACTGGTTTAACCGGACAGCAAGTGGCTTATTTCTGGAAAGCACCAACACCATTATTGAAAACAACTACATTAAAAATATAAATTTTGGGATGGAAGTAAGAGGAAGGTTCACAGATGTATCAAATAACATGATTGAAAATTTTGTGGGTGATGCAATCAGGGGGTTGGCTAGTTTTTGCAACTTTGAATATAACCTGGTAGAAAATGTTTATGATATTACGGGTTATTATCCATCGGAGGAGGGTTCGGGGAATCATGATGATGGATTTCAAAGTTATACCAGTGCAGTAGGAGGGGTAGAGGAAGTTGTAGAAAATGTAGTTTTGCGAGGGAATAAATTTGTTTGCTATACGGACCCCAACCAGATTGAGAAAGGCATGATGCAGGGTATTGCCTGTTTTGATGGATATTATTACAATTGGGTTGTTGAAAACAATGTGGTGATTACTGATAGCTGGCATGGTATTTCTTTCCTGGGTGTTGAACAGTCGGTAATTGTCAATAATACCATTATGGATAACTGGATTGACAATGATTTGGTAATTGGTGGCGCTGTGGTTGGGGAAATGACTCCATGGATATGGGTTGGACCTTTAAAATCTGATCGGGGGTCCGGGCCAAGTAATGATAATATTATCCGTAATAATCTATTAACACAGAGTAAAGCCGGTTTTGCAGGTTATAAAAGCATTCTTGATGAAGGTGTGAATACAATTGTTGAAAATAATATTGAAGTTCCAACAACTCAAAAGGATGTATATTTTGTTGATTTTCATAATTTTGATTTTCATGAAAAAACAGATGCCCCTTCTAAAGATGCAGGTGTTAACATTGATCTTCCGGTGACTGACCGTGATGGAAATGCCCGGTTGGTAGGTCCGGCAGCAGATGCAGGTGCCTATGAATTTAATGATGGGAATGTGACTGATAATTGTCCTGTTCTTGCCCCATTGGTTGATACAACCATGGAAGAGGAAGAATTGTTGGATATAAGTGTATATGCTGTGGATGCAGATAATGATCCGATTACCCTGACAACTTCAGCTTTGCCTTCCTTTATGTCTTTTACTGACAATGGGGATGGAACAGGGGTGTTAAATATAGTCCCGCAATTGGGTCATTACGGGAACTATCCGGTTACCTTTTTTGCAAGCGATGGGAATAATACAGATCAGCGTTCATTCAGAATAGAAATTACGGAAAAAACTTCCACTTCTGCTCAGGAAAATAAGACGGAGGATATGTTTTTATTATATCCGAATCCTGCTAGTACAGGCGAAATCAGCATCAGACTTACTGGTTTCAATATGAACGGAGAAATAAATGTTTCCATTTTTGATCTTTCGGGCAGGGTGGTTTACAGAAGTAACTTTATAAATGAAAGTGCAGGTTCCCAAACCTTTGAAATTAGTGATTCGGAAAAACTCACTACAGGAATATATTTGGTCGAACTAGCAAACTCTGTTAGCTCCTGGAAACAAAAACTTATTGTTTATTAGTTTTCTTCCAAAGAGGGTTTTGGGTTTGTGAGCAGTTCAGGTCTCAGGCTGTAAATAATGCCCCAGAAAGAAGTAAAAGCAGTAACTAAATAAAAAACAAGGCTTAATGCTATTGAATGATCAATATTCAGCCCGATCCATTGCGCTCCGATCATAAAAGTAAATTCCCTGGAACCAATACCTCCAATGGTCAAGGGGAGGACAGCTACCATAGATGAAATAAGAAAGATAAACAGGTATCCCATTGTAAGATCTTGTATGTGAAGTGAAAGAAGGATAAGGTATGCAGAAAAGGTTTGTAATGTCTGAACCATAAATGATTGAAGATTGGTTTTCAAGAAAACGGATACAAAATCCTTAAAGAACTTTTTATATACCAGATATGAAATTCCAACTGAAACCGGGATCAACAACCAGATGTAAGGTCTGTATAACGCCGACAGAGGAATGAAATAAAAGAAAACCACTGCTAAACAAAATAGAGCCAGTACCCCTATTACCCGGTCAAGAATGATTGCCTGGAATATTTTGGAGGTTCGTACTTCATAAGTTTTGTTCAACAGGTAGATTTTATATCCGTCTCCTCCTATTCCCCCGGGAAGAAACAGGTTGTAATACATACCCAACAAATACAAACGGATATTATATTTATCCGGTAACAGGATGTCAATACTTTTAAGATAATTATTCAACCTGTATGCAGAAATCAACTTGGACAGGACGAAAGATACAAGAGCTGCAAGAATCAGGGATTTATTCGATTGTTGAAATGTTTCGAGCAGATTCTCAACATCAACCTTACTAAATACATAGTACAGGGCAAAAACGGTAATACCCAGTTTGCCAAGTAATTTCAGATACTTTTTAGTTTTGTACTTCACTCCTGATGGTGCGTTTTATCCGGTAAGGTTTCTTATTCTGAGACTCGTAATAAGTGCGCATTAGAATCTCTGAAATAATACCTATCGTAATGATCTGGATACCCCCAATTGTAAGTAATATCCCAAGAAGCAGCAATGGTTTTCCCCATATATCATGACCCAGAATTTTCAATATAAATAAATAAATATCAATAACTGCACCCAGGCCGAATGTGATGAGACCAAGTGTGCCAAATAAATGTATTGGCCGATCTTTGTACCGTTTAAAAAAGACCATAAACATCAGGTCACTGATCACCCGGAAAGTACGGCCCAGGCCATACTTTGATTTTCCGTGAGAACGTTTGTGATGCCGTACCGGGACCTGTATCATGCTTGCTCCCTGTAAAACAGCCAGTACCGGAATAAACCGGTGTAACTCACCGTAAAGCTCAAGGTTTTTGGCAGTTTCCTGCTTAAATACCCGTAATGCACAACCATAATCCCTGAGTTTTACTCCGGATAAAATACGGATCATAGCGTTGGCAATTCTGCTGGGCAGTTTCCTTGTAATTAATTTATCTTTTCTGTTTACACGTTCTCCGGCAACCATATCCCAGTTATTTTCTTTTTGTTTCTCCAGCATCATGGGAACATCTCTCGGATCATTTTGCAGATCACCGTCCAGTGTTACAATAAACTCCCCCCTGGCAAGCTCAATGCCAGCTGCAAGAGCAGCACTCTGGCCTGAGTTGATCGCCAGATCCAACCCTGTAACATTCGGATAGGTTTTTGAGGCTTCTGTTATTCTTTTCCAGGTTTTATCCGAGCTTCCGTCATTGATCAGAATGATTTCATATTTGAAGCCTTCTTCCTTTGCTACATCTGTAATATCGGAACAAAGCTGATTTACATTATCTTCTTCGTTGAATACCGGAACTACAAAGGAAACCGCAGGTATTTTATCCATGATAAGTAAGTTGCATTTTCACCAAATCCCTGTTAGTTTAAAATGAAGGATGAAAAGCAAAGTAAACATAAAAATTATTCATTTAAAAACCGGAGATAAAGAATAAATTGTTTTTACGGAGTAAAACCTTCTGGAAACAAATAGCTATAGAAGACTATTTTTTTTTAACTTGCAGGCCTAATTAGTATCTGTCCATAAAGTCGGTGTTTAGTTCAGAATGTTCGCTATCAAGACTTTCGAAGTCTTAAAAATCAGGAGCCCCGATGTCATCAGGATGACTGGTTTTTCAGACAAGAGTAACGCAGATAGCGGACATTATAGACAAACACTAATTTCGGATATTTCAGTTTCAGAGTTTATTAATGCTTTTTTTCTTTTTATGAGAAGGAATCTGATTGTTTTTTCTGCACTTATTACTTTAACAGCTTTGCTGTTGTTTCTTATATTTAAGCCGGTTATCCTTAACCCGAACAGTTATGTCTTCTCAAAAGCTGCAGACGGGTTGAAAAGTTATTATAATTTTTCCTACTACCTGAAATATGATGAAGGTATCCGGTTTGACGGGATCAATTACCCTTATGGAGACCATTTGCAATACATCAATTCCCATCCTCTTTATTCTCAAATATTAAAGTTTGCAGATAAGCATATCTATAATATTTCTCCGTATGGGGTCGGAATCCTTAACCTTACAATGATCTTCTCGCTTTTGCTGGCCATTCCGTTTTTATTCCTCATTCTAAGGAAGTTTGGCCTTCCTGACTGGTATGCCTTTCCGGTTTCACTGATTATCCTTTTTTTAAGTCCACAACTGGACCGGCTGGGGGGGCATTTTGAAATGGTGTATGCATTTTTTATCCCTTTATACTGGTATTTGCTTATCCGCTGGAGAGAGGGTGAAAAAAAATACCTGTGGGGTACATTGATGATTTTTACTGCGCTGGTTGGAGGGTTCACAAGTGCCTATTATGCCGCTTTTTTTGCGATCTTTCCTCTGGCACTATTATTAGTGGAATCATGGAATCATAAGGATAATCTGAAGTCATACAGTCGCACGGGAATCGGGCTACTGATAATTGCCATTTTGCCTGTTATTATTGTAAAGGGTCTCGTATCGGTTACCGACTGGGTAGATGACCGGCCTGGAAACCCATGGGGATTTTTTGTTTTTCATTCAAATATCTGGAGTATTTTTCTTCCGTTCCGTTCCGTTTTGAAAGAACTGATTGGCCAGAAAGTAAACATGAATTTTCAATGGGAAGGCAGGGCTTATGTTGGATTGCCTGCCGCTCTGCTGGCTCTTTCCATTGCTTTTGCATTTTTATGGAATTTGATCCGCAGAAAGAAACCGGATATGAAACTGTTTTTCCCGGATAGACAACTGAATGTTTATCTGGCAACCGCCTTCATAGTTTTGCTTTTTTCCATGTGCATTCCTTTTAAATGGGGGCTTGGGTTTCTCAGGGATATCATACCTCCTTTAAAGCAATTCCGTGCTCTTGGACGTTTCTCCTGGATTTTTTATTATGTTTTTACGGTTTTTACGGCACATTATATCTATTTTCTTTTCAGAAGACTGCGGCGAAAAAGCTTGGGTATAATGGGTTTGCTAATTCTGTTGATCGGAACCGGATACTGGATCATTGATGCAGGAACCAACATTAAAAGAAGTACCGGCCATATATTTAATAAGAATGATAAACTGGAATCCTCTGATGATGAATATAAAACCAGATTTGAAAAAGCCGGCATCTCACCGGATGACTTTCAGGCGATTTTTTTCCTTCCTTTTGCGAATACTTCAGGAGATAAGTTATATTTTGAAAGAGGATTGAATGCTTTTGGGGAAGCCATGAAATTCAGTTATCACACTCAAATCCCCATTGTGGAAAGCTTTTCTCCCAGGTTATCGTTTTCACAGGCCCTGAGCAGTATCCAGCTGCTGGGTGATTCGGCAATTTATAAAACCCGGGTGGATGACATGAATGATAAACCTCTTTTACTGGTGGTTACCAAAGAAAAATTAAGCAAGTCTGAAAAATGGCTGTTTGACAGATCAATTGTTCGTTACGAAGATGATGACCTGTATCTGGCCGGTCTTTCTGTGAATACTTTTAACAACGCACATGAAAACTGGTTAAAATATGTAAAAGATATTACAGACAGCCTTGATTGCACTGGAAATATCTGTACGGATACTGAAGCGGAAAATATTTTTTACAACGGATTTGAGGAATCCCATGCAGAAAATGTTTTTACAGGTAAGGGAGCTCGATATGGGAAAAAGGGGGAGATGGAGCTGTTTAATAAAGTTTTATTTGCACCCGGGCAACCGGATGATCTGGAGATTTCATTCTGGTTGTATTTTGATGAACGGATTTTTAGCATGCCCGAGGCTTTCCTGAATATGTATGATAACAATCAGAAGTTTATGGAAAGAATTAAAATTGATACACGGGGAATACATGATGTTTTTGAGAATTGGGTACGGATTTCTTATCAGTTAAAGCCCAGGTCAGGTATTCATTACCAGTTGCTGTTAAAAGGGAAATATGTTACAGTGGATGATTTATTGATCAGGCCTGAATATGCAAATACACGGATAATAACCCGGAGTAAATTTGATTTATTTAATAACTTTCCGGTAGTTTATTAGTTTTTAATTAACTTTTTAACGATAGAGGAAGTTGCAGTTTTATGACTTATAAAATAAATTCCTTTACTAAGTCCGGAGATATTGACTTTTGCTGATCCAATTTCAGAAGTATTTTTTGTTTTTACATCCCTGGATAGAACAATCCTGCCATTTATATCATAAATTTTAATGGAACTTTCCCTGGTTTGTCTGCCGGAATAAATAATATAAACAATATCTGATGCCGGATTTGGATATATTTCAAATCCTCCCTGGAATTCAGAGCCTGTTGATACTTTTGTTGCTATCGATTCAAAAGTAAACCTTATTTCAGTGAAACTGTTCCATGCGTTTTGTGTATTTCCAAAACCAACAATCTTAACATACCTTGTCTTAAAAGCTTCTGCTAATTTAAAACTTTCAAACTGAAGAGAAGAACCTGAACTAGTACCATACAGAACAGTAATCCATGATATCCCGTCGGTTGACGCCTGTATAGTGAAGTTGGATTGTCGCTGGTCTCCGATATAAAAAGCTATTTCAACTGATTTTAAGTTAATAACAGTGTCCAGGTCAAACTGGATCCACTCACCGTTGCCTTCGGCTGACCATCTGGTATTGAAATTATTGTCTATGGTATTTTCCGGAATATTTGGAT
>JANTGF010000035.1 GCA_024763075.1 Bacteroidales bacterium
GATCTTGTTTCTTGGATCTTGTTTCTTGGATCTTCCAATTATCCTTCATCGTTCATCATTCAACCTTATAATCAAATTATTCGACCATAATTTCATCCACAAACAACCATGCTTTTTTGCCTTCACCGGCATGACCGGGAGGACATAAGCCAATATTTTTGGCAAAAACATGCAGATACCTTGCTTTCTTACCCGGTAATTCAATCTCCAGTTTTTTAATATCTTTTCCATTGGTAAAACCTATATCAAAATCCTCCAATTCACCTGCTTTTTTATAGTTTTTACCATCCACCGAATATTCAACTTTGTAATTTACAGGCCAGAATATCCAGGACCCTGTATTTTGAAGGGTATTGATGCTAACTTTATGAACAGGTTTCACCTCTCCCAGGTCAATGACCACATCCATGTCCGTTCCTTCCCAGCCCAACCACTCACCATCACGAATATTCTTCGAGCCTGTAACTCCGTTTCCCAGTGTTAAATCACCGTATGCTGCATATTTTGGGCTGTAAGGATTTTTTACCCGGATATTGCTGAATGAAGTGATTTTTTTCAGTTCTACATCCTCAACCTGACTGTCAGCCATCCCGTTTTTTATGGCCATACTTGTAATTACCATGGATTTGTCCACTAAAAGCGGGTCTTTATAAACAGCAGAAGACTGATCCGGAGTTTCTCCGTTCAAGGTATAAAGTATTTTTGCATCCTGTGTTTCAGAAGTTAATGTAACCCTGACCTGATTTGTAAATAAAACCTTATCCTTTGCCTCTTCCCCATCCACATGAATGAGCGGAGTATTTACTACTTCTGCCATTTCCCCCTTCACCTTAAAAACCCATGCATATTTACAAGGACGATTTACCGGATCCTGCAAAGAAACCGGAAGTTGAATACGAACACCTGTTCCCTCCATTTTTTCCCAGTTGAGAGGTTCGGAATATCCCAATAAAGTTACATCAGAATCTTTTTCCGGCATAATATATTTTGCAGATAGTGTTTCACCCGGCCAGGTAGTTGCAATCGCATAGACCCATTTTCCGTTTTTACTTTTAATATAATACAGATTCTCAGACTCCCTGTAATTTTTCACTCCCCTGGATTTATGAATGACCTCTCCGTTTACTTTCATCCATTCACCCATTTCTTCCAGTCTTTCAATGCTTTCATCCGGGAAAAGACCCTCGGATGTCGGGCCGATATTTAGCAAATAATTTCCTCCTTTGGCAGCAATATCAATCAGATTGTGGATCAGCATTTTCGCTGATTTAAAGTTCTTATCATAGGAAGCATAGCCCCAATGATTGTTCATGGTCATGCATGATTCCCAGTCCATATTCGATGTACCTTCAAGTATTTCCTGCTCCGGTGTACCGAAATCACCCACTGCATCCTCATAAGCATTCATGCCCTGCATTCCGGAGCGGCCTTTTCCAACCCGGTTATTAATGATCAGATCGGGCTTAATGTTCCGTAAATAATTATACAAGTCCCTACCCTGATCCTCAGTCCACTCTTCAATCCATTCACCATCAAACCAAAGAACTCCGATGTCCCCATAATTTGTCAGTAATTCTTTCAATTGGGGCTTAAGATATTCCTCCCGGTATTTTGGAAAATTCTCACCCTTCGCATCGGGATGGTGCCAATCCATGATGGAATGATAAAAACACAACCGGATCCCTGCCTTTTTACAGGCTTTTGATAATGCTTTCAGTACATCCTTTTTGTAGGGAGTTCTATCCATTATATCATAATCTGAAACTTTGGAATCCCACATGCAAAATCCATCATGATGCTTGGAAGTGATCACTATATATTCCATTCCGGCATCCTTCGCAAGGTTCACCCAATAATCTGCATTAAACTTAACCGGATTAAAAGAGGCTGCATATTTCTCATATTCTTCAATTGGGATATGCGCCTGATTCATAATCCATTCCGCATAGGCAGCTTTCCCCTTGTAAATTCCTGCCGGAACTGAATAAATCCCCCAGTGGATGAACATACCAAATCCGGCATCCCTCCACCACTCCATGCGTTTATCCTTATCTTTCTGTGATTCATGAAGATAATCTTTAGGTTCTTGATTACATCCGGGAATCAAAATCAACAATACAAAAACAAACAAAAGGTACTTTTTCAAATTTTTCATTTTACCAGGTTTTAAAAACTTATTAAATAATTTGTAAAACAGTTCCAAACTTCCATTATTCCATGTCCTTTTCTCACTCTGTGCCCCCTTCAATTCTCACCACATAAGCAGCACTTTCAACCGGTTTGGCTGCAGGCATATGAATGACCAGGTCTTTCCCTGTATTTTTCCACTCAAGGGAACCTTCCCGGTCTAAAAGACTTACTTTAACACCCTTTTTAGCATGAAATTTCCTAATCACCAGTTTTTCACCCGGCCACTTCGGACTTATGGCATATAAGTTCCCATCCTTTTTTGTAAAAAACAATTCTTTTACTGCATAACCAGGCTCCGGATCAATCGTCTGTTTCAGGATGAAATCTCCTCCCAGATAATGTTGTTCAGGTTTATAGTTCCTGTCACCATCCGACCATTGAACGGCTCTTTTCCATTTCCTTGTACCATAAATGGCTTCTCCATTCACCTTCAGCCACTCACCCATCTGAAGCAGTCTCTCCTGCATAATCACAGGAATCTTTCCATGGGCGTCAGGGCCTATATCCAGTAATAAATTTCCTCCATGGCTGACAATGTCAACGAGCATGAGGATCAGGGTTTTCGGTGAATTGTAATCCTCAATATCTTCCGCTCTGTTATAACCAAAAGAGAAGCCCATTCCCCTGCATTCTTCCCAGGGTTTATTAAACTCAGCCGAAGCCTCATATTCGGTTGTAAAATAACCTCCATGCTTTTTCCGTAAACCTTTTCCCCAGCGGTCATTAATAACAATGGTATTCCCTACCGGAGATTCATTAAACAACCAGGCCAGTAATTCCGGTGTTTTCCAATCTTCAGCTGTCATCTCCCATTCTCCGTCCGGCCAGATTATATCCGGTTTATAACGTTCAATTAAATCTTTAAACTGAGGGTGAAAGTGCTCAGAAACAAATTTCTCCTTATCATAAATCCACAGAGGATGAAACCACTCATATAATGAATAATATAAACCAAATTTCACATCGGTTTTGCGTATTGCCTGCTCCAGTTCACCCACCAGGTCACGATGTGGACCGATATCCATACTGTTCCAGGGGAAACCCCTGTCGTTTGCCTCTTTGCTGGGCCACATACAGTATCCATCATGATGTTTTGAAGTAGCTACGATATATTTTGCACCCGATTTCACAAAAAGGTCAGCCCATGCATCCGGGTCATAAAGCTCTGCTTTAAACAGATCACCAAAACGGTAATATGTAAAATCTTTTCCATACTTATTTATATGGTAATCATAAACTTCCGTTCCTGTAAACTTCCCGTTTCCAAAAAGTGTTTTATTCTGTAGCCAGTATTGATACCACTCGGAGTAGGTCCCTTTCGGGCTCCAGGCAGGAACCGAATAGGGCCCCCAATGAATAAAAATTCCAAATTTTGCTTCGCCGAACCATGCCGGTACCGGTCGGGCATCTATAGATTCCCATGTTGGTTCAATCTTCTTCTGGGAAAATGCCAACATTCCAAATGCAAGCATGATCATTGATAATAACAAGAACTTTCTCATAATTTCAAATTTTTTAAGGGTTTGCTAAAAAATCCTATTTAATTATTACTTCATCTGCAAATAACCAGGCTTTTTTGCCTGCTCCCGGATGGCCGGGCGGGCATACTCCCAAATTTTTTGCCTCAATTTTTACATACTGAAACAGCTCATTATCCAGATCTGAAACAGCAAAATAAACACTTCCTTTTTCGGCTTTTTTAATCTCAGTTATATGAATGTTCGCAATTTCCCTATAACTTTTTCCATCACCAGAGACCATTATTTTCACCTGCTCCGGAAGAAAGATCCACGATCCGGTATTTTTAAAAAAGCCAATTTTAATTTGCTTTACCTTCTGTTCTGATCCCAGATCAATCCGAAGCTTCATATCTTCACCCTCAAATCCAAGCCATTTTCCATCCGCAAAATTACAACAACCCTGAATCCCGTCATTCAGAACATCTGCATTTCCTCCAGCGTATTTTGGAGAAGGTTTTGTTTCCAGCTTTAGTTCTTTGAACTTTTTGTATTTAAAAAAATCCGCTTTCGTGATAACCATTCCCTGCCGGCCTTTCAAAAATGCCCGGGCTTTGATTTCACTGTTTTCTTTAATTACCAATGGTGTTTTATATATTGAAGATCGCTTCGCCGGGTCAGATCCGTCAGTCGTGTATCTGATAACAACTCCCTTTGTCTCACAGGAAAGGGAGACTTTCAAAAAATCAGTAAAGGCAGCCGTTTTGATTTTTTTTTCGTTCTCATCCAGAAATACTACGGGTTTAATAACCGGAATCTTTTTGTTCACCATCAGATTTAAGGTTTCACCTGCCTTTGGAAAATTGTTCTTTACCCGCAGAGCCAGTTCATCCCCCTTTTTCAGCTTCCCTGTTTTTAATTTAATTTTTCCAAACCCCTTAAGTATCAGCGTTTCAATCTGCACATTTCCTTCCATTACCTTAATGACTACCTGTTTGTCAGTCGTTTCATCCTTAATGATAATGCTTCCATAGGCGTACCCGTTTGACCAGAAATAATTACCAGCCCTGGAGTTTATAGTCATTTCTCCTGTCACAGCGGAATACTGAAAACCCGTTAGAGCAGGTACTGCAGACCAGCTTGCCATAGCCCTTCCGTAATGATGGCCACATTCTGCCTCATCAAAGGGGCTTCGTTTATTCCCGTCATATCTGTTTCGTATGCTGCTTATACATTTCAGACCATTTTCCATTTGGTTTTCAAACAGCATACCTACTGCTGCTGTATATTCAAATCCGGTCATTACTTCTGTGAAATAGGGAAAAGGATCTTCCGGTCTTGAAAAAGGATAGCTTGCCATCAACAATGCGGCTTCATCTCCCAGAGCAAAAGTCCGGAAACAGTTAAAATGATCCCTTAGCTTTTCCTTATAATTGTATTTCATTATACTTTTCAGAGTTGTTTTCACATGAACAGGGTCTGTGAGATATCCCAGTCCGGTTACATGGGCCACATATTGCCCCACCAGCTGATCCACCAGACATCCTTCTCCCAGCTGATACTCCGGGTTGAAGCTATCCTTTGCTCCCATCCCCACTACCAGTCCCGGATTTATGTCATCCAGGCTTTTGGGAGGTTGAATTTTATGAATGTAAAATTCTCCGTTAAAAAGGTTTTCATCAATCCATTTCCTTCCGTTTCCGTACAGAGCCAGACAATTTTGGGCAAACTCTTTGTCTCCCATATATTTTGCCATTTCAGCCACGGAACGTAAAGCTCCCAGATACCAGATGCCCATTTGCGGATTCGGCCCGTAATACTCCACATCCATTGTGTTGTGCTGCACCCCTTCCATCACTCCATCCATATCTGCATCCCATCCACCCGGCAGCCAGCAAAATTCCAGTGCCTTTTTCACCTGTGGATATAAGCGTTTCAGCATCTCATCATCTCCGGAAAGTTGCCAGTCACGGTACATTTTCATTATGGAACCCATCTGACCATCGGCAGCAGCTCTTCCAAAATTACGTATATTATCTTTAGGGAGGCTTACTCTGAAACTCATTAATCCCTGATCATCCGTAGCCAGACCGAACTCAATTTCTCTTCTGCTTTTTGCAAGTTCACCAAATAAAAAGCCCGTCGCCTGTTCATAATTCCATACATGCGTACAGGAGCCAAAGCAACACCCCGATTTATCATTACATCCTTCCCATGCATAAAAATTGCCATCATCCAGGCGAAAACAGGTTTGGGTACGCAGGGTACTCACATTAAAAAGTGCTGCTTCCTTCACAACTTCCGGTAAATCACTCCTGATAAAAGCATTCACAAAATCCTTTGTTTCCTTTTCCAAATCGGACAACCGGGGCTTCACCTTTGCAATTACATCCCAGGCATCCTCATATTGAGTGGTATAATAATTTTGTAACATTGAACTGGCCCAGGCTCTACGATTCGGGAAATGCCAGGTAATGTAAAACTCTATTTTCCTGGTTTCTCCGGGTTTTAACAGGATTTCAGACGCAAGTGAGGACATAGGCTTATTCTCACCCGTTTCTTTTCTCTCTGACAAAATACCATCTGCTGTAAAATCATCCCAGAAATCAAGTACTGAAGAACCCCAGCGCTGAGGTTTCCAATTTGTCCTATGGCTTATTGTCTGTCCTTCTGAAAGCGTGGTCAGAGCCATTGTTCCCCATTGCTCAAGACTTGAATCCACTCCTTCGGAGTACATATAAATCCCTTTCAGTCCATCTACATCCCTGAACTGATTTTTATTGGCAATGGATATTCCACCTGCCCCATCCTCCCCAATAAAATTCTGCATACTTCCGCAAACAGAAACCGGAAAACTTTCATTTGTAGTATTTTCGATTTCAAACTTCAAAATAGCCACCGGAATCCCGCTTTTATCGGCATCTCCAGGGATTAAGGGATTGTAGGCTTTGATCCTGACTTTGACCGGCATTTCGGGATCACTCAATGAAACCATTCCAAACGGATAGGCTGCACTAAAAGATGCATCGGAAAAGCGCGGCAACCCATGATTGGTCACAACTGCTCCTGAACTTCCTTCATAATCATACAAAGGGGCCGGCCCTTCCAGTAATTTTGTCTTTTCTTTTCCCTTTTGACCGGTGAAAATAACAAAAAAGGGAGCCCGGTTATTTCCCGGACCAGGATTATAACCCTTAGCCGGCCGGTTCATGATTTCCCAGTCCTGTAAATTTCCTCTCCCTCCCAAAGAAACAGTACCGGTTCCTATTCCCCCCAAGGGCAAAGCAATTTTATCAATATGAGTAGCATCATAATTTTTTAATACCGGCCATTCAGAATCCTGTCCGGTTGCCATCGAAACAGCAAAAATAAACACTAAAAAAGTCAATATAGTTTTCATAATTATTGTGTATTATTAATTTAGGCTTAATTATTCTTTAATACATTCAAATCGAATCAGATATGGATCCTGGCCATGATGGATCATTGAAATTCCCCATTCAAACTGATGGCCGGAAATTTCCGGAAAGGACAAATCGGGCCTGAAGATACCAGGTGCATTTGGTCTGTTATGCACCTTTAAGTGAACGGGCTTACCCATGAAGTTAATTCCATCCGGTGCAAACTCAATGCTTGAACTTATGGATGCCAAAGCTCCTACGCCATTCCCTTCTTTCCATACCAGTACTTCATGACTGTGAGGGAGAATCGGAACTGCGTGTTTCTTAAACGGTCCTTCCGGTGAATACGAAATGGCTACACCCATTTTTGTCTGTGCAGGGCCATGTTTCCCGTAGATTTTACTTCTTCCTTTGTAATACAACCATATCTTTCCGTTTCTTTCTATAATAGCTGCATCATCTATCCGGTACGAGTCGAATTTCAGGGAGTCATCACTAATCTCCAGGACAGGAGAAGAGGATACGCGTTTAAACGGACCATTCGGAGAAACAGAAACAGCCAATCCGATTGCAGTAATATCACTGACAGAATTATTTTCAAAAACACTATCCTCTTTTCCCGGGGTATGTTTTACTCCGGTATAATATAAATAATACTGTTTAGCTTTTCTGAAAATGTTTGGGGTAAAAACTGCAAATGAATCAAAGCTGCCAGGTGCTCCTTTTCCAAGGGCTTCACCCTTTTCCTTCCAGGTTCTTCCTTCATCCTCTGAAACAGCATACCAGATGGTTCCCCAATACCCGGCCGCTCTTCCTTTTACTTTTGTGTACCAGACAAACCATTTATTTCCCACCTTTATTATATCACTGGGATCTCTCCTTGCAAAACCTTTTTCATAACCAATTCCAGAAATTTCATCGTAATTGAATTCTACACTATGATATTTCAATCCTTTCTCTCCTTCTAAGATAGATCTTCTTCCACCTATGGTCACCAGAATTAAAACAAGGAGAAAGCTATATACTCCAATCCATTTTAAAAATATCTGACCTCTGCTCTTCATTATTTATTCATCCTTAATTCTGAGTTTCTCTGCATTTGGAAGGTCAGAAAATTTATTATGTGGTTCTGTCTGATACCAATAGGCAACAGCCGACAAGTCATCTTCCAGAGGCAGGTAACGTCCTTCACTTTGCCAACCAAGACTCTGGATGGTAACCTTAAGATCATTTTCAAACCGAACAGGATCAGTAATATGCCAGCGATATTCCCCAACCTTACTCAGATACTTTCCTTTCCCAGGGTCTTTAACAAAATAAAATCCTGAATAAGGTGAACTAAAAGATGTATAAATATCTTTGTCACCTTCTCCCTTTCTCATTTCAAAGCCATAAGAACCATTAAAATAATCTTCTTCTCCGGTTCCACAAATAGTTGGAAACTGGGTATCTCCATCTATAAAAAATTTAATTTCTCCTTCGCCCCACCAACCTTTACTGAATGCACCGTGTGAAAGGTAAGTTCCAACGTACTGCCCTTTTCCTTTAATGTTATCAACGATTGTAAAATCAGTTTTATATGGCAAAGGATTTATTCGTCTGAACTGAGCATGAAAATAGGCCGCATCTTCATCTGTTTCAGTCAAAACATAGTCCACCTGGTAATAGAGAGTCATCCTTTTTTCATCCAGGTTTTCCATGGTGATTTTACATTTTTTTCTGAACGGCATCTGCCAGTATGAATTAAAACCGCTTCCGGGGTTCACACAAACAGCCAGGGATCGGATTTCGGGTTCATTTCCTCTTCCCCATCCCGTAGCAAAAAAATCACCTACCGGAACTTCCACTGATGGCTCCTCTTCATCATCCCAGTAAATCCGCAAAATGCTTAAGCGATAATTACCACTGGGTGTCATCCAGATGTGATTTATGGCCCCCGGGCCTTCCATTTCAGCTAAAGTAAAAGTCTTCCCGGGTTCAATGTGAATGTAAGGATTCACTTTCCATCCCTGACCCAACTCCCGTGCCGCTTTTGCTGCAGAGCCCTCTTTCAGGGTAGCCATTCCCCCTTTTCCTTTCTCTCCGCTAAAATTCTCCGGACTTATGGACCTTGATTTTGCTCCGGATAAACGGTAAAGATTACCCATATGGGTATTGATTCCGTTAAACCCGGTATCTTTCTGACCAGCTACAGAGAAGGTCAAAAACACCAGAATTAAAAAAACAATTGAATTTTTCATCATAATCTATTTTTTTGATTAAAAAACATTCATTCCTGTTTACCGTTCCTGCTTATCCATACCTCAGATTCCCACAAGATCTTCGTACCATAAACCGGGTGGGAAGGACTACCTTTTGGAGTCCGGATGATTTACTCTTCAATTCATCAACCAGGATGTTCACAGCTTTTAGTCCAATTTCATCAATGGGTTGTTTTATTGCAGTTACAGGTGTTTCAAATAACTTATACTCTGCCGGATCGTCAAAGCTTACCACGGCAACATCTAGGGGAACCCTGAATTTCATTTCCCGGATACACTCGAGTCCGACTATCCCCATAATGCAGGTCTGAAAATAGAGTGCCCGGATATTATAAGGAGGCATCAGAAGCTTCCGTACATTTTCATATACACTTTCCCTGAAATTTTCAAAATCAACCTTTCCTACATATTTGTTCTCAAAACGAATGCCTGCATCACTCAAAGCGTCTTTATATCCATTCAACCGATCGTTCATTTGAGTTAACTCAGGAAATATGCTAAGTGTTCCGATTTTTTTATATCCGAATTTTGTCAAATGGCTGACTGCTTTATACGAAGCGTCAAAATTATCCACCACTACGTAATTGGTATCCAGATTCCTGAAAAATCTGTCAATCAAAACAAACGGAATATTTTTTTCTTTAAGTTGCCTGATCAGCTTCAGACTACCAAGTGTAGGAGAAATAATAAACCCTTCTACCTTTCGCTCCAGGAACATATTCAGCATTCGTTCCAGCTTAACAGGGTTTTCATCCGAACTCCCAAACATTACCTTATAACCGTATTTCTCAGCCTCATCTTCAACCACCCTTGCCATTCTGGCAAAAAAGATATTCGATATATCGGCCATTATGAATGCAATGGTGTTGGTTTTACCGGTTCTTAATCCACGGGCAAGTTGATTCGGCCGGTAATTTAATTCTTTGGCCATCAATAATACCTTCTCTGCGATCTTATCACTGATCCGGCTTTGCTTTGCCTTTCCATTTAATACCAGAGAAACCAGGGTGACCGAAACTCCCAGTTTTTTTGCAATATCCTGTAATGAGGTAACCTTATGATTATTATCCTGGCTTTTCAAATTGCATTATTATAAGTTGCTAAAACGAATATATTTTCAGATCATGCTGTATAGTACTAATAATCAATATTATATAAAATACAACGAGACTTCTTTCCTCTTTTTAAAATTAGTTCAAAACTATGTATTATCCAACAAAACAAATTATTTTTTTTAATTCCCCCCAAAACTCACTAAATATAGGATAATTTTAAACTAAATCGATTAAATTACTCTGTTAAGTAATTACAATCAAAATGTTTCATAGCAAAAATAAGCTGTAAAAATGGTCAATTTATATAAATTGATATTATTTTTGGGGCCCGTAAACATTCAAATTGTTTTTATTATGGAAGATTATCGCAAGAATCCTTATTTCCGGAAAATGGATATCGACATATTATTTCAAAGCACCTGGGAATTGTATAAAAAACATTTCGGATGGTTCTTTTTCTATTCTTTTATAGTTGTTGTACTGATGCAATACGCCAGCTCTTCTTTGCTTGAACCTTATTTTGAGAATATTCAAAAACTAAACACTGACCCGGGACTGGCAACAGAAATCATTAAACAGGCCATGTGGCTTTTACTGATCACTATTACAGCTTATACCTTTTTGTACATGTTCTTCACATATATATTACTTCATCCTGATGCTGAAACACCCTCCCGGCAAATGTCTTTACTTGGAGAAGCCATTAAAAAGCATTATCTGCCATTGCTGGGAGCGACTCTTCTTGCTGCTGCTCTGGCATTACTGGGGACTATGCTGGGTGTATTTGTCCTAATAATCGGATCATTTTTAGCTGCAATTTACCTTGGTTCTGTTCTTTTTATTATTATCCCGCTAACCATTGTCGAAAACACCAGACCAACTGAGTCTGTTTCCCGTTGTTTTAAGCTTGTACACACCGATCTCTGGAAAACAATTGGCTGGGTATTAATCTTTTTTGTATTGTTTTTTGTAGTCTCTATGGTTATCTCCATCCTTACTATGATCCCCTTTGCAGGAAACTTTTTAGAAATGATAAAAGATCCGGTAACTTCATTGGAAGCCGGAGGAGGGAACATCCTCAATAACCCGCTTCAGTTTTTACTGACAAGTGCCGGCAATGCCTTACTTATGCCTTTTATGCCCATCTTTTCGACCCTAATTTATTTAAATCTTAAATACGGTGAAAGTCCGGGAACAGAAAAAAAGGATGAGTTTAACATTCTGGAACATTTCAGGTAGTATTCCATACTAAGCTCCTGGTCTTCAATCGAATTAATCTCCCAGTTGAAAAATAATAAAAAAATATTGCGGGAACGTTCCCGCATAATAAAATAATTGTATATATTTGTTCCCGAAAAAGAATTTCATTTGCTTAATTCCATGCTGCCATGATTGAAGATAATGAAAAAACAGGGATCAATGATATTGCCAGGTTAGCCAATGTTTCTAAAGCAACCGTTGACCGGGTACTTTACAACCGTGGAAGAGTTTCAGACGAGACCCGCGAAAAAGTACTGAATATCTGTAAAGAACTTAACTACCAACCAAACATACTCGCTCAAAGGCTTGCTTCTGACAAAGTTTACCGGTTAGCTGTATTGATCCCTAAATCAACACCGGACAATCCATACTGGGAATATCCCTTAAAAGGAATAGAAAATGCAGAAAAAGAAGTGGAAAATTATGGAATTAAAATTAAAAAATACTTCTATGACCTGAAAGACATCCGCTCCTTTCGAAAAGAATCACTCCAGGTTCTGACGTCTGATCCGGATGGTATTGTATTCGCACCCGAATTCAATCGTGAATCGATTGAGTTTTCTCAAAAATGTTCTCACAAGAAAATCCCATACATCTTCATCGATTCAAACCTTCCAAAACAAAACCATCTGAGTTATTTTGGACAGGACACCTATCAGGGTGGCTATCTTGCAGGTAAATTACTGAGCCTTCATTTAAAAAAACACTCTGAAGTTCTGATATTGAATTTTGCAAATGAACTGGCAAATTACCCTCATTTTATGGATCGCGAAAAAGGAATGAGAGATTATTTTACAGAACATAATTACCACGGAAAAATTACTTCTTTAAATATATCCCCAGACCAGGAAACAGAATTAAAAGAAATTGTAAAAGGGAAATTACACCGCAGGACACGGGGCTTGTTTATTACCTCCTCCGCTCACAAAGTAGCCCGGCAAATACAAAAAACCGGAAAAGGGAACCTAATGATCCTGGGATATGACCTTACTACTCCCAATTTAAAGTACCTGAAAAATGGAATCATTGACTTCCTGATATGTCAAAAACCCGTAACACAGGGCTATCTGTCAATAATGGCCCTTTTTGATCATCTGGTACAAAAGAAGGATATTCAAAAAAGTAATTTCATGCCCATTGAAATCATTGCGAAAGAAAATTATCAATATTATTTAGATTCTAATATTTAAAAAGAATGAAAAACTTACATTTTGAAGATCTTGAAGATAAAGTTTGCGTGTTAACCGGAGGCGGCGGGGCCATTGGTTCTTCTCTTGGTATTTACCTGTCTGAGATGGGCCTAAAACTTGCTATCCTTGATCTGAATGGACCCCGTGCTATTGAAGTCGCAGAAGAAATAACAGCTAAAACCGGCAATCAGGCCATCGGACTGGCAACTAATGTTCTGGATAAGGAGTCCCTGATTTCCGCAAAAGCAACCATCAATACAGAACTCGGAAAAGTAAACTTTTTGATCAATGCAGCGGGAGGAAATTCTCCAAAAGGAACTACCGATCTGGAAACACTTGATACGGTTTCAGAAGAGAATCTTGAAAAATCTTTCTACGGCATGGATGTGGACGGATTCAGAAAAGTTTTTGACCTTAATTTTAACGGCACACTGCTACCTACCATGGTATTTAGCACAGATATGCTTGACCTGGGAAAAGGTTCTGTTATAAACTTTTCTTCTATGAGTGCTTACCATCCTTTAACAAGGGTGGGTGCTTATTCGGCTGCCAAAGCAGCCATCAGTAATTTTACAGAATGGCTGGCCGTACATCTGGCTAAACAAAATATCAGGGTAAACGCTGTTGCTCCCGGTTTCTTTGTAGGCGAACAAAACCGGTTCCTGCTTTATGATGAGAAAACCGGTGAACTTTCGGCACGAGGTAAAAAGATCATTCAAAACACCCCGATGGGCAGGTTCGGTGAATATGAAGAAATTCACGGAACGGTTACATATTTGCTTTCCGATCTGGCAAATTTTGTTACCGGAATTGTTATTCCGATTGATGGAGGATTTAATGCATTTAGCGGAGTATAGAAATATCAGAGAAATAATTAAGTATCAATAAAAGTAGAAAAATGAGAAAGAATGTAATCGTTGCACAATCGGGCGGGCCTTCCCCGGTAATAAATAATTCTCTGAGAGGGATCATCGATACCTGTAAGATGTATCCGGAAACGTTTGGAACAATTTATGGCGGATGGCATGGCATTGAAGGCGTATTGAAAGAAGAACTGCTGAATCTATCAGACCAGGATACTGATGAAATAGCCCTTCTCAGGAATACACCTGCTGCAGGGAGTATCGGAACCTGCCGTTATAAGCTAAAAGAGCATCAAAAAATGGACTTTGAACGGATCATTGAAGTCTTTAGGGCACAAAATATTGGCTATTTCTTTTATATCGGCGGAAATGATTCTCAGCATACGGCATTTAAAGTGAGTGAGATTTGCAGGGAAAAAGGACTGGATGTTATTGCCGTAGGTGTTCCGAAAACTATTGATAATGATGTTGGGGATAACGAATTCAAGCTGATAGATCACACTCCTGGATATGGTAGTGTGGCCCGCTACTGGTCTCATATTGTGCAAACTGCAAATGAAGAAAACATGGGTTCGTCACCAGCTGATCCGGTACTTGTACTTCAGGCCATGGGAAGAAAAATCGGTTATATACCGGCAGCTGCCCGGCTGGCCGACCCAAACCGTGAAATGCCCTTGCAAATTTATCTGGCGGAATCAGGTGTTTCCCTTCCTGAACTTGCCGACAAGGTAAACGATCAGATCAAAAAAGACGGAAGATGCCTGATCGTTGTCAGCGAAGGATTCGATGTTGGGGATCTGGGAGATGTAAAAGACTCGTTTGGCCATACCAGTTTTGGTTCTACAAAAAATTCTGTCTCCCAGACGATCGTAAATTATCTGAATGATAAAGGCCTGAAAGCAAGAGGATCTGCCCGAGGACAGGTTATGGGAACCGATCAGCGCGATACAGCTATTTACGCTTCGGTTCCTGACCTTGAAGAAGCATATTTTGTAGGCCAGAAAGCCGTGGATATTGCAATACATGAAGGAAATGGATGGATGGCAACAATTCTCAGGAAACCCGGATCAATATATCATGTTTATTATGATAAAGTACCACTTGAGAAGGTTGCACTCTCAGAAAGAACTTTTCCTGAAAAATGGATCACAGAATCCGGTACCGATGTAAGCGATGAATTTCTGGATTATGTCCGGCCGCTAATTGGAAATGACTGGCCTTCCGTTCCACTTATAAACGGAATTCAACGATTTACAAAATTCAAGCAGATTTTTGCAGAGAAAAAACTAAAAGCTTACTTACCCGAAGCCTATTAATGTAAAAAGAGAAGTTTAAAAAACAATTATTTATGGACCCGCAACAAATATTAAAAGATCTGAAACCAAAAAAAGAATTTTTTATAGGAATTGATTCTGATGGTTGTGTTTTTGATTCCATGGAGCCAAAACAAAAAGAATTCTTTTGCCCTAATGTAATCAGGTATTATGGCTTATTGCCTATTTCAAAAATAGCCCGTGAAACCTGGGAATTTGTTAATTTATATTCCCGCACCAGAGGAGTAAATCGTTTTCTGGCTTTGCTGAAATGTTTTGAATTACTGAGAGAACGCCAGGATGTAAAATCAAGAAACTTTGAGGTACCCGACATGAGCGCTCTGGAAAAATGGACGAAAATTGAGACAAAACTTGGCAATCCGGGACTGGAAAAATATGCCAGTGAAGTAAATGAGCCGGATATTGACCTGGCCCTTAAATGGTCAAAGAAGGTAAATGAAGAAATCGGTTACTGGGTAAAAGGTCTCAAACCTTTTCCATTTATAAACGAATCACTTGAAAAGATGCAAAAAAATGCAGATGCTATTGTGGTTTCTCAAACTCCGGTGGAGGCACTTGAAAGAGAATGGGAAGAAAATAATATTGATCATTTTGTCAGAGTAATTGCAGGACAGGAATTTGGCACAAAAACCGAACACCTCGCATTCGCTGCCAAAGGTAAATATCCGGATGATAAAATCCTGATGATCGGGGATGCTCCCGGGGATTATAATGCTGCTTCGAAAAATAATGTTCTTTTTTATCCGATCATCCCGGGGAAAGAAGATGAATCATGGAAACACTTTCATGAAGAAGCGCTGGACAGATTTCTTTCGGGAACTTATGCCGGAGAGTATGAGAAATCACTGATCAGAGAATTTGACAAATATCTGCCATCCACTCCTCCATGGCAACAAAACAGGTAAAAAATGATCTATTTCCAACAAGGTTCACAAACTGCCATACTTACCTCCGATGATTTAAAAAACGGATTATTCAGTGCTCTTGATAAGATCGGGAAAAAGCAAAATGTCCTTACAATCCCACCGGATATTACCAGATATCATTCGAGAGCCGGAGAGTTAACTAATTTTGTGTATCAGTATTATGGAACAAGATTAAAGGATATCCTGCCTGCACTCGGCACGCATACCGCCATGACTGAGGAACAGTTAAAATCCATGTTCGGGAATATTCCAATAAAGCTTTTCAGGGAACACGACTGGAGAAATGATGTAATTACGCTCGGAAAAGTCCCGGGAGATTTTATCTCAGAGGTTTCCGAAGGTAAATTGTCCTTTGAATGGCCGGCACAGGTCAACAGACTTCTGGTTGAGGGTGGTCATGATCTGATAATTTCACCCGGACAAATTGTTCCGCATGAAGTGATAGGAATGGCAAACTACAATAAAAACATATTTGTAGGAACCGGTGGATATGAAGGGATAAATAAAAGCCATTATCTGGGCGCTGTTTATGGAATGGAGCGAATCATGGGACGCGCAGACAATCCTGTAAGATCGGTTCTGAACTATGCCTCTGACCATTTTGGCTCAAAATTACCTCCCGTTCTATATGTTCTCACGGTTATTGGAAAAAGCGAGAATAATGAATTGGTAGTGCGGGGTTTATTTATAGGCGATGATTCTGAGTGTTTTTATGAAGCTGCAAAACTTTCCCTGAGTGTCAATTTTGAAATGATGGAAAAACCACTTAAAAAAGTAGTCGTATTTCTTGATCCTTCCGAATTCAAAAGCACCTGGCTGGGAAATAAAGCAATTTATCGTACACGGATGGCCCTGGAAAACAAAGGAGAGCTGATCATTCTTGCACCCGGGGTGCGAGAGTTTGGTGAAGACAAACAGATTGACCTGCTCATCCGGAAATACGGTTACCGGGGAACGGAAAAAACCCTGAAGAATGTTCAGGAAAATAAAGATCTGGAAAATAATCTTGCAGCTGCAGCCCATCTTATTCACGGTTCTTCCGAAGGAAGATTTAATATCACTTATTGCCCCGGACATTTAAGCAGAGAGGAAATTGAAGGTGCCGGATTCAGTTTTTGGGATTTGAACCAGGCCATGAGCAAATACAATCCCGATCAGTTACAGGATGGGGAAAACACAATGCCCGACGGTGAGAAAATATTTTATATATCTAATCCCGCCCTGGGACTCTGGGCAACTAAAACGAAATTTTATTAACCTAAATCAAATACTATGGAAAAATCAAAGTTCAGTAGAAGAAACTTTATTGCTACCACAGGAGTTGTTGCAGCAGGCAGTCTTTTCACTAATCCGGCCACTGCTTTTGCTTCTTCCCTGAAGGGTGAAAAAAGAAAGGTTGTTCTGGTTGGAACAGGGGTAAGAGGAACCTCTTTCTGGGGAAAACGGCTTGTTGAACAATATTCTGACATCCTTGAATTTGTAGGTCTTTGTGATATTAATCCGGGCCGGCTGGAGTATGGTAAAAACTACATTGGTGTAAGTTGCCCTACTTTTACAAATTTCGAGGAAATGATGCACAAAACCAAGCCTGACCTGGTCATGGTTACAACGGTTGATGCAACCCATCATGAGTTTATTATTAAAGGACTGGAAATGGGGTCTGACGTGCTTACGGAAAAACCGATGACAACCGATGAGGTTAAAGCCCAGAAAATCCTCGATACAGAAAGAAAAACCGGAAAGAAAGTTATTGTTGGTTTTAATTATCGCTACGGTCCGCATCCTACAAAAATCAAAGAATTACTGGATAAGCAGGAAGTCGGACGTATTACCTCCGTTGATTTTCACTGGTATCTGAATACCTATCATGGCGCTTCCTACTTCAGAAGATGGCATGGTATCAGGGCCAAAAGCGGTACATTGCTGGTTCATAAAGCTACCCATCATTTTGACCTCCTGAACTGGTGGATAGATTCTGATCCGGTTGAAGTTTTTGCTTATGGAAAGCTGGAACATTATGGTAAAAACCATCCTTTCAGGGGAGACAAATGCCGTACCTGCCCCCACACAAGTGAATGTAAATTTTTCTGGGATATTACCAAAAGTAAAAGAGACATGGATCTGTATGTTGCCAATGAAAAATACGATGGATATATCCGTGATAATTGTCTCTGGAGAAATGAGATAGATATTTTTGACAAGATGGCTGTCCAGATTAAATATGCAAACGATGTTCAGGTAAGTTATTCATTAACCACCTACTCACCTTACGAAGGCTGGAGAGTAGCATTTAATGGTATGGATGGCAGGATAGACTCATGGCTGGATATCCCCTGGATGGAACAAACAAAGGTTAATCAGGCTGAATTGCATGCGCTGGAAATGTCGCAGAATAAAACCAAAGAATCCACAGATTATCAGGAGATCATGGTAATGAAAAACTGGAATGATTACAATCTGATAAAAGTTCCGAAAGCTTCAGGTGGTCACGGTGGCGGAGATCAAAGACTGCAAGACATGATTTTTAGAAATCCAGATATGCCTGACCCTCTGCGCCATAGTGCCGGAACCAGGGATGGAGCTCTTTCAGCACTCATAGGAATTGCTGCACGAAAAAGTATTGATACCGGGAAACCTGTTAAAATAGCTGATCTCATAGACATAGAATTAATGGCGAAAAGGCCTCAACAAAAACAGGGATAAAATTCTGGCAATGGATACAGTAAACTGGGGAATCATTGGATGCGGGGCCGTAACCGAATTAAAAAGCGGTCCTGCATTTCAGAAAATCGAAAATTCAAACCTGGTTGCAGTAATGCGGCGTGATGCTGTTATGGCTAAAGATTATGCCCGGCGCCATAATGTGCCTTTATGGTATGATGATGCCCAAAAGCTGATTGATGATCCGAAGGTGAATGCAGTTTATGTTGCCACACCTCCCAGTTCCCATGCCCGGTATGCAGTAATGGCAATGCAGGCAGGGAAACCTGTATATGTTGAAAAACCCATGGCCTTAAATTATAAAGAATGCCGGGAAATGATTGAAGTATCCGGAGAAACCGGGCAGAAATTATTTGTGGCTTATTACCGTCGTGCACTGCCCGGGTTCCTGAAAGTTAAAGAACTTATAGATTCTGGCAAAATCGGAAAAGTAAGGTACGTGAATGTCCGGCTTAATAAACCCTTTGCAGAAGGAGATCTCAATCCAGGGAAACTTCAATGGAGAGTGGATCCTGCAATTTCAGGGGGTGGGCATTTTTTTGACCTTGCCTCACACACGCTTGATTATCTGGATTATATTTTTGGTCCCATTGTCAGGGCAAATGCCATTGCCAAAAATCAGGGAAAGAAATATTCAGCCGAGGATATTGTTCTGGCAAACTTTGAATTTGAGTCTGGCGTATTGGGTACCGGATCATGGTGCTTCACATCC
Organism: Bacteroidales bacterium; assembly: GCA_024763075.1. Classification (GTDB taxonomy): domain Bacteria; phylum Bacteroidota; class Bacteroidia; order Bacteroidales; family VadinHA17; genus JANTGF01. The sequence continues at coordinate 19,371 of JANTGF010000035.1, forward strand.
GACCCGGTTGCCGAAGATGATACCCTGGAATTCATCGGTGAAAAGGGAAAGATTATTTATTCCACTTTCAACCCGGTTCCCATTCGTCTGTTCACGGGAAATAAAGAAGAAGTGTTAACATATTCAAATCCGGAAAATATCCAGTACAATCTGATCCGGAGCATTGTGGAAGAGTTAACCGGAAAAGGAATGAATTGTCCCAGCACAGGAGTGAGTGCTGCAAGAACATCGAAAATATTAGATGAAATAGTTCAGGAATATTATTTAAATCATTGAGGTTGAATTATCCTTTGAATTGAAAAAATAAATGATGCTAAATAAAAAAATAAGGATAGTTGCGGATGATAAAATCCCCTTTCTCCGGGGGGTACTGGAACCTTTTGCAGAGGTTGAATATTTTCCCGGTGCTGAAATAAACCAGGGCATTCTTAAAGATGCAGATGCACTGATTACACGAACCCGTACAAAAGTAACCGAAGATCTTCTGAAAAACACAAAAGTGAAATTTGTTGCTACCGCCACTATTGGTTTTGACCATATTGACACCCGCTGGCTGCAGAATAATAAAATTAAATGGACCAATGCTCCGGGATGTAATTCGTCTTCCGTTATGCAATACATGGCTGCCGTTCTGGTTTACCTTTCCCGGAAGAAAGGGTTCCGGTTTAAAGAAAAAACACTGGGGATTGTGGGCGTGGGAAATGTAGGCTCAAAAGTGGCAAAACTAGCCGAAATCCTCGGATTCAAGGTTCTTTTAAACGATCCTCCAAGAGAAAGAAAAGAAGGAGAAGGCTCATTTGTCTCCATGCAGGAAATCAAGGAGGAGGCAGACATTATTACTTTTCATGTTCCACTTAACAAAACCGGAAGAGATAAAACTCTTGGCATGGTTGACCCGTATTTTTTTTACTCATTAAAAAAATCACCGGTACTAATCAATAGTTCAAGGGGTGCTGTAGTGGACGGGGAAGCTCTGAAAAATGCCATCGCTTCAAAAATACTTTCAGGAGCCGTTCTGGATGTTTGGAATAATGAACCCCACATTGATCCGGAACTGTTAAACATGCTGGATATTGCCACACCTCATATTGCGGGCTATTCCATGGACGGAAAAGCCAATGGAACTGCTATGTCCGTAAATGCAATTGCCGGCTTTTTCGGTTTCCCATTAAAAAACTGGTTTCCTGAACGCCTTCCTGAACCGGAGAAATCTGTAATTCAAATCGATAATACCAGATTCTCAGAACAGGAAATATTGGAAACAGCCATCTACCATACCTATCCGATAGAAAAAGATGATCATAATTTGCGCTCAAAACCCATCGGTTTTGAGAAACTTAGGGGAAACTATCCTGTAAGAAGGGAATTTCCTGCATATAAAATAGAATTAGATTTAAAAAATGAAAAAATTTCAAAACAATTATTAAAACTTGGATTTAAAATATAAAAGAAAATGAAACAAAAAGCAGACATTGGTTTAATTGGACTCGCCGTAATGGGCGAAAACCTAGTCCTGAACATGGAAAGTAAAGGCTATACGGTTGCTGTTTATAATCGTACTACTGAGAAAGTTGACCGTTTTATTAATGGTCGGGGAAAAGGAAAAAACTTCATTGGAACACATTCCATTCAAGAATTCATGGATGCACTGGAACGCCCCAGAAAAGTGATGTTGCTGGTTAAAGCAGGGAAACCTGTGGATGATTTTATAGAACAGATCATTCCTTTCCTGGATGAAGGAGATATCATTATTGACGGAGGAAACTCCCACTTCCCTGACACCATTCGTCGTACAAAATATGTGGAAAGCAAAGGTTTACTGTATATCGGAACCGGAGTTTCCGGTGGAGAAGAAGGCGCTCTTTTAGGACCATCCATGATGCCCGGAGGTTCTGAAAAGGCATGGCCGTTTGTAAAAGATATTTTCCAGAGCGTAAGTGCCAAAGTAGAAGATGGTTCTGCCTGTGCAGACTGGGTTGGAAGTGATGGCGCCGGACATTTTGTTAAAATGGTTCATAATGGAATTGAATACGGTGATATGCAACTGATCTCGGAGGCATACATGATCATGAAAAACCTCCTGGGGATGACTGCAGATGAGATGCATGAAGTTTTCAATGAATGGAACCAGGGAGAACTGGATAGTTACCTGATTGAAATTTCTGCGGATATCCTCAAATATAAAGATGAAGATGGTAGTCCGCTTGTTGAAAAAATACTGGATACAGCCGGTCAGAAAGGTACAGGAAAATGGACAGCCATCGCCTCTCTTGACCTGGGGGTTCCTTTAACTTTAATTGCCGAATCGGTTTTTGCCCGGGCTTTATCTTTCCAAAAAGAAGAGCGGGTTGAAGCGGCAAAAGTCCTCACTGGTCCTGAAATTCAATTTACCGGTGATAAAAAAGAGTTCATTGAAAACATTCGCCAGGCCCTTTATGCATCAAAAGTAATCTCCTATGCACAAGGCTATTCTCTGCTCCGGGAAGCTGCAAAGGAATACAATTGGGATCTTAACTATGGTAACATAGCTTTGCTCTGGCGTGGTGGATGTATCATCCGTTCAATATTTCTGGGGAAGATCAAAGAAGCATACGATACAAATCCCGGGCTTCCCAATCTTATTATGGATCCCTATTTTAAAAACATTATAGACAATGCGCAGGAAAGCTGGCGCAAAGTTATAAGCACTACCATTAATAACGGAATACCCGTACCATCTATGGCAGCGGCTCTGACTTATTATGACGGGTATAGAAACGAAAGGCTTCCGGCCAATATGCTTCAGGCTCAACGCGATTATTTTGGCGCCCATACCTATGAACGAATTGATAAGCCCAGAGGGGAATTCTTCCATACAAACTGGACAGGCAGAGGAGGAGATACTACTTCTAATACTTATACTGCATAAGTAAACTCTAATTATTATGAAAAAATTTCTTGATTCCGATTTCCTTTTACAGAATAAAACAGCAGAAAAACTCTACTTTGATTATGCTGAGAAAATGCCAATCATTGATTATCATTGTCATCTTCCGGTAAAAGACATCGCAGAAAACCGGCAGTTCAAGGATCTTACCGAAGCCTGGCTCGAAGGTGATCATTATAAATGGAGGGCCATGAGAGCAAATGGCATTTCTGAAGATTTTATCACCGGTAAGAACACTTCTCCTGAGGAAAAGTTTAAAAAATGGGCGGAAACCGTTCCCTATACTTTACGAAATCCGCTTTATCACTGGACTCATCTTGAACTTAAAAGGTATTTTGGTATCTCCGATCTCCTGAATAAGGAAACTGCCACCGGAATATTCCAGGAAGCCGGCAATAAGCTCAGGCAGGAAAATTATTCCTGTAAAGGTCTCATGAGAATGATGAATGTCGAGCTGGTTTGTACTACTGACGACCCGGTTGACTCACTGGAGTATCATCAGAAAATCATAGAAGAGGGATTTGAGATCAAAGTACTGCCTGCTTTTCGTCCGGATAAGGCGATGGCCATTGAAAATGCCCGGACTTATAACTCCTATCTTGAACAATTGGCAGAGGTGGCAGGAACAACTATTCTCTCTTATGAAGATCTTCTCTCCGCACTGAAGAACAGGCATCAGTTTTTTCATGACAGGGGATGCAGGCTATCAGATCATGGAATAGAAACGTTTTTTGCGGAGGATTACAATGAAAAAGAAATTTCGGAAATCTTCACTAAAGTGAGATCAGGCAAAGATGCTACGCTGATGGAAATCCGTAAGTTCAAGACTGCCATGCTGGTTGAATTTGGTAAAATGGACCACAGGGCCGGCTGGGTACAACAGTATCATTACGGAGCTATCAGAAACAATAATTCCTTTATGTATAATAAATTAGGTCCGGATACAGGATATGATTCCATAGGAGATGAGCCGGTTGCTAAAAATATGAGCCGGTTCCTGAATCTGCTGGCTACAGAAAATAAACTGGCAAAAACCATCCTTTACAATCTGAACCCTGCTGATAACGAACTGGTGGCAACAATGACAGGCAATTTTCAGGATGGCTCTGTACCCGGTAAATTGCAGTTTGGCTCCGGATGGTGGTTTCTGGATCAGAAAAATGGGATAGAAGATCAGATCAATTCTCTGTCCAATTTGGGTTTACTCAGCAGATTTGTAGGAATGCTTACCGATTCCAGAAGTTTTCTTTCCTATCCCAGACATGAATATTTCCGCCGGATTTTATGCAATATCATTGGTTCAGATGTGGAAGCCGGTTTGTTACCCAATGATCTGAGCTTGCTCGGAAAAATGGTCCGGGATATCAGTTATTACAATGCTAAAAATTATTTCGGTTTTTAAATTGTTAATAAAAAAATTTAACAGACTTTATGCAGGACTAGAAATTTGTATTTTTGCATCTTATTTGAATTTGAATCAATAAACATAAATTAAATTTTAATTATGAATTCCAACACGATCAACAAAGCAGCAGATAACATCCGGATATTATCCGCCGCTATGGTTGAAAAAGCCAGGTCAGGACATCCTGGGGGAGCCATGGGTGGTGCCGATTTTATTAACATTCTATTTTCAGAGTTTCTCCGGTTTGACCCGGATGATCTGACTTTCCCTGAAAGAGACCGCTTTTTTCTGGATCCCGGTCATATGTCTCCAATGCTCTACTCCCAGTTGACATTGATCAATGCTTTCAGCCTTGATGATCTGAAAAATTTCAGGCAATGGGGAAGTGTAACACCCGGCCACCCTGAAGTAAATGTTTCCAGGGGCATTGAAAATACTTCCGGGCCACTGGGGCAGGGTCATACATTTGCTGTGGGAGCTGCTATAACAGAACGTTTCCTGGCCAGCCGTTTCGGAGAATGGATGGAACATAAAACCTATGCTTTTATTTCAGACGGAGGAGTTCAGGAAGAAATATCACAGGGGGCGGGTCGTTTAGCCGGCTATTTGAAACTGAGCAATCTGATTATGTTTTATGATTCAAATAAAATTCAATTATCTACCGGAACAAATGCAGTTACCAGGGAGGATACCGCTAAAAAATACGAAGCCTGGGGCTGGAAGGTAAAAACCATTGACGGAAACAATGCAGATGAGATCAGAGAAGCATTAAAAGAAGCAAATGCAGAAACAGAAAAACCTTTTTTGATTATTGGTGAAACCATTATGGGAAAAGGATGTGTTACTGAAACCGGTGAGAATTTTGAAGGACAGTCATCCACTCACGGAATGCCTATTGGAAGTGCCGGTGCCTCTTTTGAAAAAACCATTGCAAACCTGGGTGGCGATCCGGAAAATCCATTTCAGATTTTCCCTGAGGTACAGGAGTTTTATCAGGAAGTTCTGGAAAAGAAAAGAAAAGAAATTTCAGAAAAAAAGAGACTCAAAGAACAGTGGGGAAAAGAAAATCCGGGACTTTCAAAGGAGTATGATTTCTTTCTTTCCGGCAAAGCTCCTGAATTTGATTTCAGCAAAGTAGTCCAAAAAGAGAACATTGCAACACGGGCTGCCTCCGGAATTGTTTTGGGTTATTTTGCCAGGGAAATCGAGAATATGATCGTAGCTTCAGGGGACCTGTCTAACAGTGATAAAACTGATGGCTTTTTGAAAAATACCAAAGCATTTACCCCAGATAACTTTTCCGGTTCCTTCTTACAGGCCGGAGTATCAGAACTTACCATGGGAGCAGTTATGAACGGAATGGCATTACACGGAGGCGTGATTCCTGCTGGTGGAACCTTCTTTGTTTTCTCTGATTATATGAAACCTGCTGCGCGGATGGCTGCTTTGATGGAGCTTCCCGTAAAATATGTATGGACACATGATGCATTCCGCGTTGGAGAAGATGGCCCCACACACCAGCCGGTTGAGCAGGAGGCTCAGATTCGGCTAATGGAACACCTCAGGAACCATTCCGGAGAACGTAGCATGCTGGTTCTCCGGCCTGCTGACGCTGCCGAGACTACCGTTGCCTGGAAAATGGCAATTGAAAATACAAAAACACCCACAGCCCTCATTCTTTCCAGGCAGGGAATCAAGGATTTGCCAACGAACGGAAAATCCAGATACGCAGAAGCCTTACAGGCTGAGAAGGGTGCCTATATTGTAAAAAATACGGAAGAAACACCGGATTTGATCCTGATTGCCAGTGGTTCGGAAGTTTCCACACTCATTGAAGGGACAGCCTTGCTTGAAAATGAAGGATTGAAAGTCCGGGTAGTCTCTGCTATTTCAGAAGGCTTATTCAGAGATCAGGATGAAGCTTATCAAAAAGAAGTTATACCTGACAATGTTCCTGTAATGGGACTTACAGCAGGTTTGCCGGTTACACTGGTTGGCCTGGTTGGTCCAAAAGGAAAATCAATCGGGCTGGAAAGTTTCGGTTATTCTGCTCCTGCCGGAGTTCTTGATGAAAAACTCGGATACACCGGAGAAAATGTATTCAATAAGGCTATGGAATATCTTAAAGAGTATAACAAGTAAAGTACGGTATATCCTTTGTATCTAAAAAGAAGCCTCAGTCTGACCGGATTGGGGCTTCTTTCATTTTCATTGATCAAAATTCATGGATATAAACTGTTTTTCCCTCTAGCCGTGATTTCTCAGCTGCAAAAACGATGGCATGCGACTTCCTTGCTTCTTTTACATCTACAGCAACTTTTAATGAATCCTGATCTAAAACAGCTTCAATCCAGTTTTGCACTATCTCCCGGTCTTCCGGATGAGTATGCGGATCAGGGTCAAATGTATATTTCATTTCTTTTCCGGAACCAAATTTTGCAACAAGAATCTCCTGTTTCGCTTCATCAAAAAAAAGATCACCTTTTGTGCCATGTATCCTTGTTTGCCTTCCAATAAAAGAAGTAAATCCACTCATGGTAAAAACAGCTGTAACATTTCCCTCAAATTCCATAGCTACTACCTGATGATCGACCACATTATTTCCCGACCTCCATACACATTTGCCAAATGGCCCGGTTTTTATCGCATCCAGATGAGATTGAAGTGAATGATCTTTGGAAACGGTATTGGCCGGCCATACTCCCCGGTTGGTATGGACATACAATTTTAATGCTGAATAAATACAAGTGTCCTCAACCGGACAATCATCTGTACATCGCAGGGAAGCTCTTTCCGGAGCATTCTCAGGTTTGAAATATTTTAAACCACCATAGGAAGAAACCTTCACGCATGGTTTATCAATGATCCATGAGATAAAATCCAGGTCGTGGCTGCTTTTATGCAACAATAAGAAAGTATTATCCTCCACCCTCCCCCATTTTCCACGAACATAATTATGTGTAAACCGGATGTTGCCAATTCCTTCCAGGTGTTCCAGACCAACCACATCTCCAATCTGTCCGCTTTTTACCAGTTCTTTAACCTTCCTGAAATTCGGTTTATAGCGCAAAGTCTGACAAACCGAAATAATTCGTCCTGATTTTTTTCCTGCCAGCTCAATTCTTTGTACATCCGCAAAACTGTCAGCTACCGGTTTTTCAAGCAGAATATCCCATCCTTGCTTCAGGCAGGCAAGTACCGGTGCAGTATGCTGATTATCCAGTGTGGCAATGATGGCTGCGTCACAGGGGATCTCACTATTGATCATTTCTTCCCAGTCCTCAAAGCAATATTCCGCAGGTAAAGAAAATTCTTTTGATAAAGCATACCTGACTTCCTCGCGTGGTTCGGCTACTGCTACCAGTTTTGCTTTACCTGAAAAACTATTCAACTGCCGGGCAAGCTGCGTACCACGCTGACCTGCCCCAATAAGACATACCCGTATCAACTCTGTTTTTTTCACAAAAAAAGATTATTCTTTAGCAGCATTCATCATTTTTACAATATGCTCAGGAGTGGTACCACAGCATCCTCCAATAATGTTTGCTCCCACATCCATGATTTTTGGAATAAATCCCGCCATTTCTTCAGGACTTTCCGGGAAAACTGTTTTTCCATCATGCAAATGAGGCATACCGGCATTCGCATTTACCAGGATGGGCACATCTTTAAATTCAGCCCTGATCTCCTCAATTATCGGAATCATCCTTTCCAGTCCGTTTCCGCAATTGGTTCCAACTATGCTAACCCCTTCCGCAATGACCGCAGAAATTGCTTCAACAGGCCGGTTTCCCATCATAGTCCGGAACTCTCCGGCGCCGGTAAGTTCAAAAGTAAAGGAGGCAACAATCTCCATATCTGTATTTTCCCTTACTGCTTTAACGGCAATCAATGCCTCGTCCAAAGCGGTCATTGTCTCAACAATCGCAGCATCTGCACCTCCGGCTTCCAAACCTTTTGCCTGTTCAGCAAAGCCATCATATAACTCTTCCTCTGTTACGTCCCCCATCATTAATATCTTACCTGTCGGGCCTACGGAACCCAATACGATCTGATCCTCACTTAATGCTCTTTTTGTCAGCCCGGCTGCTGCTTTATTAATTTCAAAGACCTTATCTTCCAGTCCGAAATTTCCTAGTTTAAAACGAGTGGCGCCAAAACTATTTGTTTCAACCATATCCACACCCAGATCGGCATATGCTTTCGCTATCTCATACACTTTCTCCGGATGTTCCAGGTTCCACAATTCCGGACATTCACCGGGTTTCAACCCTGCATTCTGCATCATAGTTCCCCATGCCCCGTCCACAAATAAAGTGCCTTTTTCCTTTAATTTTTCCTGAATCTTATTCATTACCTATCGAATTTTAATAAACTACCTCAAAGCAGAGCTCAAGGTATTACAAAGAATTGTCCATTTCCAATACAGAAGGCCGGGGCATTAAACCAAGACCTTCTCGTCCACCATAGCAGAACGCAAAGGTGGAATAATAAAAATGCTGCTGAAAAATAAATATAACAGCTACTAAAATTAATCATTTCATTCAGACCAAAGCAAAAAATAACCTACTTTTGCGAACTCAAAGACAAACAAAATGAAAAAAGAACTTTCGTACGACATAATACCAACTGAAACAGAAGCACTTATATTCGATCTGGACGGAACACTGGCTGACACTATGCCATTACATCTGAAAGCATGGATGGCTGCCTGTAAACATTTTAAGCTCAGGTGCCCTGAAAATGAAATGATGCAATATGCCGGGTTATCCACTTATAAAATTGCAGGTGAGATACTTAAAACATATAATCCGGAAAGAACCTCCCCTGGCTCCGGGGAATTGGCAGCGATTAAAGTTCAGAAATTCGATCAACTTCAAAAATATGTAACCTCCATCGAGCCGGTAGTCCAAATGGCAAAAAAATATTTCAATAAAATACCCATGGCTGTTGGAACAGGCGGAACCCGTGAAACTGCACTTAAAACACTTCATTTATTAAACCTGAAAAAATACTTTCCGGTTTTAATTGCTGCCGAAGATATTGACAATCATAAGCCTGAACCCGACACCTTCCTGAGATGTGCAGAATTATTAAAGGTTAATCCTGAAAAGTGTGTGGTTTTTGAAGACGGTGACAGAGGAGTGGAAGCTGGTAAAAGAGCCGGGATGTTTGTCGTAGATGTTCGGAATTTCAATCTTTAATCACTACTACATTTTTTTAGTTCCTGTTTTATTTGCTGTAGAAAGATAATTTTCCAGTGACAGCCTGGATTTTTTCATCCATATGCAGCAACACGTCTATCCAATGTATTTTATACCCCCGCCTTTCCATTCCACGGAACCAGGTCATTTGTCTTTTGGCAAACTGGTGAATGGCTGTTTCAAGACGTTTGGACATTTCTTCATAGCTCAGCTTTCCAAGCAAATACATGGTAATGAATTTATATTCCAGACCATAATAGATCAGGGTATCGGGATCAATATTTTTCTCCAGCAAACATCTTACCTCTTCCACCATACCTGTTTCCAATCTTGCCTTCAGCCTCTCAGAAATCCTTGACCTCCGCGTACTACGATCTACATCAATCCCTAAAATCAAAGGAACAATTTCCGGGTATGATACTTCCTTCAGTGGATGATCCTTATAATACTCCTCTATTTCAATTGATCTTACCATGCGCTTCCTCTGTGTAATATCCGTAGTGTTGTGTAATTTTTTGTAAGATTTGAGCATCGTTATCAAATCTTCAGTACTCAATTCTGTCAGTTTTTCCCTTAATGCCGGGTTCTCAGGCACTTCAATTAAGCGGTAACCCTTTAAAACAGCCTCGATGTACATACCGGTGCCCCCACATAAAACCGGAGTTTTTCCTTTCCCGGAGATTTCTTTAAAAGCTTTTATAAAATCGCGCTGATACTCATAAACATTATATTTATACCCTGCATCAACAATATCAATTAAATGTACAGCTACCTGTTTTCCGTTTACAATATAATCATCGTAATCTTTTCCTGTGCCCAGGTCCATCCCACGGTAAACCTGTCTGGAATCTGCACTTATGATCTCCGTCTCAAGTCTGTCAGCCAGATTCGCTGCAAAAGCAGTCTTCCCGGAAGCCGTAGGGCCAAGGACAACAATCAGATTGGGTGTGGTATTCATTTTTCAGACTAAAAGAGAGAAACAATAAACACAAAAATTGTTTGCTGATAAAATTAGTTAAATTTGCCAAACATTTCACAAGAACCAGAGGTATGTAAAAGCCTGGCTGCAAAATGAAACAAAATTCCATAAATATTAAAAATAAGAAGGCATGGTTCAATTATACCTTCCTTGAGAAATTTGTTGCAGGCATCCGGCTTACCGGGACCGAGATAAAATCAGTGAGAGCTGGAAAAGTAAGTCTTGTGGAGGCATACTGCTCATTTATCAATCATGAATTGTATGTTCACAACATGAACATTTCAGAATATTCCCACCGTGGTTATGCGAACCATATTCCCGAGCAGGACAGGAAATTACTACTTAACCGGAAAGAGTTAAACAAACTTGAAAAAAAAGTAAACGAAAGAGGTTTAACCATTGTTGTATTAAGAATATTTATAAATGATCGTGGTCTGGCAAAACTTGAGATAGCTTTGGCTAAAGGAAAAAGAGAATACGACAAAAGAGAAACTTTAAAGCAGAAAGATGCCAAACGGGATCTTGACAGGCTCAGAAAATACTAGAATTCATGCTATTCCTGAATAAAATAGAAATCCATCATTTCATAAATATCCTTCAATGAGAGGAAGGTCTTGAAATCAAAGAATCTTGTAATGGCCTCCAGTAGTTCATCAAAAGAAAGGTAATTGTCATTGTCCAGATCAAATTCTTTAAATTTGGGAGGAACTCCAACAGGCCTGTCAATAATTTTCTTGTCTTCTTCTCTTGCCATCAGTAAATAATAATCAAGATCGGCCCTGTCAATGGCTTCCCCTGGCTTCAGCATTTCAATCAGTACCGAATCCGGGATTTGCTGTCCCTGTTCATCCACAAAAGCATTGAAGGGTGTATTTTCTTCCTTGTCCAGATAATCCGGAACCCCGTCCATGTCACTGTCAAGCGGACAGCCAAGTGAATCAACCTCAACTCCATAAGGGGTATGCGGACATTCATCTGCCATATCAAGTACCCAGTCATTATCCTCATCACCCACTAAAATATCATCCTCTTCAAATTCAGCAAAAAGATGCTCTACTGTTTTTACTTCCGGTGGGGAGAATAAATCAAGATGAATGGAAACGAAGGAATAGCTAAAGAAGTCCAGATGACCATTTGACTCTACACCCATACTTTTTGAAGAAACATTATCAATATAATCTGTTGTAGTAAAATTAAAGGTGGTTCCCATCCGCATACTCACCCTTTTAGATAAATTAGCCGCAAATCCGATACCCACCGGAAACATTATACCAAACTGAGAATACTTCCCCTCCCCGTACAAATCCAGTTCACGCAAATCTGTTTCATAGGAAAAATCCCGGCCGGCAATTTCATCCATCTGATTTCTTATGGTACCATCCGGTGCATAAATGTATGGATTCCCGTTCTGATCTTTCAGGTCTCCTTTGGCACCAAACTGCAATGTTCCAACCCCTGCCTCAATATAAGGGGAAAATCCTACTTTCTTTATATCAACCATGGGGAAAAAATCGTAATGAATCATTCCTCCCAGACTCAGAATTTTACTCTGAAAATTCAGATTTCGTTCAAGAGTCCTTTCATTTCCCGTCACACTTCCACCCAGAATAAAAAAATCAGCTTTCCATAAATGTTTTTTATCAATATAGGTTGAAACATTAAACCGGTAACCTGTTCTGCCTGCCGAGAAATTTCTGAAATTATCATTTACATCCCCGTAGAAGTTAAAAACACCCAGCCCAAAACCCAGAACCGGTTTAAAAACAGGATTTCCTACTTTAATTTCTTCAATAAGAAGACTATCAAAATAGCTTTCCTGGGCCAGACTGACAGTAGAAACGCCAAGAAAGAAAACAAAAAGAAGGAAATACTTATTTAACGGCCACATAATCTAAGGTCCGGGTAATTAACTATTTTATTTAATCCATTTCTGATTGGTTAAACGCAAAGCCTTTCGGACCGGAATCCGTTCACCGTCCTGATAAGCTATAACAAATGCCTCATTCAATTTCACTCTTCCCAGTTTATCAATAAAATACTTTGCATCCTTGTAATTTGTAAAAGTTCCCGTTGTATATTTATATAAGTTTTCAATATATTCTTTAAAAATACGGCCCAGTTTTAATTTTGAGAAATATCGCTCTGCATCCACAGGCTTACTTGTGGCCAGTATCTGCACCCGAAAATACACTCCTGTTTTAACAGGTGCCGGTTCATTTATAATCTTTGTAGCCACCGGCCTTTGAACCGACCGGCCTTCCATTTCAGCTGCAAATGCAGCTACATAACCAGCCAGTTCCTGTTTATCCATGGAATGAAAGGAAACATCTTTCTCAAAAACCGGTAAGGAATTCATATTTTCACCCTTCATATAACTGATTGTACCATTAATTACAGGTGGCTTTTCCATATCCCCGTCCAATGGAGTCAATTTGTAAGAAACCGTAAAATATTCTTCAGGAGGAATATTCATCCAATTATATCTGACAACCCCATCTTTAAAAGAAAACACTGCATTATGTGATTCAATATTTTCAGCACTGAACCGGCTGGAAACCACCTCTTCTATTCTTGCCATCTTTTCCAGCGCACCTCTGTTCACAATAAGGTTTATAATCCATCCGTCACCCGTAGGGGAGAGATAGGGCTTTTCCCTCAAAACGGCTGCTACCGAATACTCCGGTTCCATTGACCCGGGCCTGTCGCCTTTGAAACTATACAAATCAACCACCTGATTTTCTTCAACCAGCAGGGAAGGATTCACATGTATTATCCCGGGACCAAATGTTAACTCCTCACGCTCAGAATCAATTATGTAAGAGAACTTTCCGGTAAGCTCAAAATCTCCTTTTACCGTTTTATCAAATTCAATATAATAGCGGATCACAATTTCTTCCTTTTTTGGCAGATTTAGCCAGATTAAATTCAGGTTTCCGTTTTTGAAACTAAAATCACCGCCTCCGGGATCATCCTCTGTAATTCCAACTGCCAGCGGAAAACTTTGTTGCAAACGGGCAAAACCTGAAAGCTTATCCTTAAAAATATGCAAATAAATTACATTTACCTCTCCTGCTGTAACTTCCTCAGGAGCGGTAATTTTCACAGCAGTTTCCTGCCCGAAAGAAATAAACCGGAAAATTGCCAGAGCAAAAATAAATACAGTTATAAACTTTTTATTCATCTCAAAGAAATTTATTGAATCCGGATCGATATGTTTACAATATTAACAATAATTGTGCTTTTCGAAAAATATGTACCTAAAAATAATAAGAATAAATAAAGATCAGAAGTTCGGTGTAAGGATATACTTTGTGTAAAAAGCATCAATTGTTTCCACTGCATCTTCTGCTGAATCTACAACTTTAAACAAATCAATATCCTTATCACTGATATTATGCTCCTGATCTCTCATTGTTTCCTTTATCCAATCAATCAGACCTTTCCAGTAAGATTTCCCAACCAGAATAATCGGGAATTTTCCGATTTTTTGTGTCTGAATTAAAGTAATAGCCTCAAAAAGTTCATCCAGAGTTCCAAAGCCTCCGGGTAACACAATAAATCCCTGAGCATATCTCATAAACATTACTTTCCTTACAAAAAAATGATCAAAAGTGATTAGTTTATCGGGATCAATAAACAGATTGGCAGACTGTTCAAAAGGCAGGTCAATATTGATGCCCACAGATTTTCCACCTCCTTTTTTAGCACCCATATTAGCAGCCTCCATAATTCCGGGACCACCACCTGTTATAACCCCATAGCCTTTTTGTGTCAATTGAAAAGCAACTTCTTCTGCCAGTTTAAAATATTCCGAATCAGGCTGAGTCCGTGCCGATCCAAAAATTGAAACACAGGGACCAATCCGGGAAAGTTTCTCAAAACCTTCTACAAACTCTGCCAATATCTTAAATATTTTCCAGGAATCCGTTGTTTGTACTTCATTCCAGCTCTTGTATTTAAAAGCATTTTTTATCCGTTCATCACTCGTCATAATTAATTTTTTAATCTTATTTCACAATAAATTTATTTCTGTAACTCCTTCTTCCTGTCCCAACCTGTATAATATAGGTTCCTGGAGTTATCCCATTCAAATGGATCTGCAAATTCTCTGTACCGTATTTATCTTTTAAATCTTTCCGAAATACCAATTTACCATCTATTGAATTAATAGATACGTCTTTAGCCTCAATTTGTTTTAAGTCCAGACGAAAATTTCCATTGTTTGGATTCGGATAAATCATAAAATCCAGGCTCGCATCCTTTTCAGAAGCCTGATTAAAAGTTCCCGTACTACGTGTAACATAGAGCCCACGCCCGTGTGTGGCTGCAACAAATGTCTGGTCTGATTCCCTGTATTTAAACATATCCACACGTACATTAGCCAGGCCGTTATTTGCCGGTTTCCAGTGTACAGGTTGAGCATCCAGATCTTCCGTTACCCAAATACCCAGTTCTGTTGCAATTATTGCTTTTCTCGGAAAAGAAGGATGGTACATTACCCATCTGACAGGCATATCAGGTAAATCACCTTCCACTGATGACCATGTTTCTCCTCCGTCTTTTGTTTCCCAAACTGATTTCACACCATAATTACTAAAAGAAACTAATATTTCATTCTCTGAACGTCCCGGATCAACACAGGAGATGTTTGCAGTCGGGAAATCCAATCCTCCTATTTCTTCGGTTGCACCGGAATTTTCAGCATCCATTATCTTAAAAAGCCTTCCGGCCTGAGTACCCACAAACAATGTTGTGGTTGAGTCCGGTGAAAATTCAGATACCCTGATATGGGAAAAAGGTACGGATGATCCGGATGATAATGAAACAAATTCACCATCCGGAGCAGAAGTTGCGTCTTTAATCACCAGCAATTGATCCTGATATTGCAAAGTGAATGTTGTTGCATTTGCATAAAGAATATTCAAACGGTCATCGAAATCAGCAGGATTAATAAAGATGCCACTGTAATAATCGCTAATACTCCCATACAGATACGACTCATCGTTTATGTCTGTTTTGTAAACATAATACCTGTTGTAGTAAACAGAGGTAATAAAAGTATTTGGTTCATCCCTGTCGGTAAAGCAATAGGCTCCATCCCCCCCGGACATCATGTCATTATTTGTTACAGGGTCACTCTTATACCGCATGGTTCCGTTATCCTGTGCTCCAGCAATGTAAAAATTCTTTCCGGCAGCAGGGTGTGCCGCACAGGAATAAAACTGTAAAGTATTGTAAGACATGTTTCTTTCAGCAACCGCCGGATATTCTGCACTACCATCAGCGGAATAAAAAACACCACCGTCGGTTGAAAAAATCATTTTATCGGAAGAATCGTTCAAAAACACAATCTTATGCTGATCTGCATGAATATAAGAAACATTATCATATCCCTGGTACATCCCCCGCCAGTCTGAAATCCGGTGCCAGGTATTTCCTCCGTCCAGAGATTTATGCACATCGAGGCCTCCTGCATAAACTACATCCGGATTAAGGGGATCCACCTTTATGATCAGGGCATGCCATGCCAGATATGCCCAGCTTCCATCAGCTGCCGGCATATTAGTCCTGGCCCATGTTATCCCTCTGTCATCAGATTTTAGAATGGCCCAGGCAACATCTTTTATAAACCCTTCTGGTGACAAACCTCCACTGGCTACAACGGCATAAACGATATTACTGTCTGAAGGTGAGGCCGACAGGATAACTCTTCCGGGAATGTTTCGTTCCGGATCAGAAACAGTGTCAATTTCCATCTGAATATCAGTAAATGTGTCCCATGTCCTTCCATCGTCAGAACTCAGAATTACAGCAGCCCCCTTGTTCTCAATATTTCGCTGTGTACCTACATAAAGTCTCCCGTCAGCGCCCAGTTCAATATCTGATGGTGCATAGGGATCCTTAGCCCCGGGAATATTTGGCAGAACCTGTTCCCAATCGGTTCCTCCGTTGTCCGAACGGTATAAACCATCAGTTGGCCGGGACAAATGAGCTTCTCCCATATAACTTCCTGAAACAGCAGCAGCATATATAACACTAACTCCGTTTTCCATCCTGATTATCATATCAGAAATATAGGAAAAACGCCTGGAGGTCCAGTTCCATGTCAGGCCACCATCTGTCGATTTCATTATTCCGGATCCCAATCCTGAAGACTCCCGGTACATTTTCGTTGCTGTTTGTGATTCTCCTGTACCCGCATAAATAACATCAGGATCTAAAGGATCAAAAACAATACAACTAATAGAAAGATTGTCCATAAAATCGTTTACCGGTTTCCAGGGGCTGAGTACTGAAGTAATATCCTCATTATACCACAGTCCACCTGTAACAGAACCTGCCCAAACTTTTTTCCCGTCCGGAGATGTGGGATCCACAGCCAGGGCACGGGTTCGCCCACCCATATCTGAGGGCAGCTCTTCCCATTCCAGGTATATTCCATCTGCAAATGAGTTTTTCTGCCTTTCCAGTTCTTTCATCCGGATGAAGGCTTTTTTTAATCTATACGAAGGGACTTCTCCTGTTTTTGGATCAAAAGTCATTATGTAATTTTGGAAAAAAGCCAGATCAGGCCGGTCAGGCTTTAACTCTTCATTTTTTCCTCTATAATCCCGGAAATTTGCTTTATTGAACTTTTTAATTAGCAAAGTTTCATAATCACATCGCTTATTCAGCTTCTTTTCATGATGAATAAGAAGTGACATAATTACGATAAAAAGAAAAACCAGGAAATAGAAAATGTATCTCATAAACCGGATAGTTGCCGTTAAAAACTATGAAGATAACTCTTTTTTCAAAAACTGAGCCGTATAACTCCTTTTCTCCTTTATGATTTCCTCCGGAGACCCCTCAGCAACAATCTCACCACCCTTACTGCCTCCTTCCGGACCCAGGTCAATTATATAATCCGCCATCTTAATTACATCCATATTGTGTTCAATGACCATTACGGTATTTCCTTTACCAACTAATCTGTCCAGTACCTGTAACAATACCCTTACATCCTCAAAATGGAGGCCGGTAGTAGGTTCATCCAGAATGTACAGCGTTTTTCCTGTGTCTTTTTTTGAAAGTTCCGCTGCCAGCTTAACTCTCTGCGATTCTCCACCTGACAAGGTTGTTGATGGTTGTCCGAGACGGACGTAGCCCAGTCCTACTTCCTGCAGAATTTTTAATTTTTGGTTTACTGAAGGGATGTTTTCAAAAAAGTCAACTCCCTGGTTGATCGTCATTTCAAGCACATCGCTGATTGACTTTCCTTTGTAAAGAACTTCCAGTGTCTCCCGATTATATCGTTTCCCGTTGCAGTCTTTACATAAAACATATACATCCGGCAAAAAATTCATTTCTATGGTCTGTACTCCTGCTCCCTGACAGGTTTCACACCTACCTCCCTTCACATTAAAAGAGAATCTGCCAGCTTTATAACCTCTGATCTTTGATTCCGGCGTTTGCTCAAATATTTTCCTGATATCCGAAAATATTCCTGTATATGTTGCCGGATTGGATCTTGGCGTCCGGCCAAGTGGTGCCTGATCCACTTCAATTACTTTATCCAGGTTTTTAATTCCATCAAGAGACTGAAATGGTAAAGGTTCTTTCAGTGAACGGTAAAACTCCCTGCTTAAAACCGGCTGCAAAGTCTGATTGATCAATGAAGACTTTCCGCTTCCGGAAACACCTGTCACACATATAAAAAGGCCCAGGGGAATTTTCACATCCACTTGTTTCAGGTTATGACCTGAAGCGCCCGTAAGCACCAGATAATTCCCTGTTAAAGATCTCCTTTTTTCAGGCGTGGGTATTTTTTTCCTACCTGATAAATATTGAGAGGTTATCGTGTCTTCGGACATAATATCAGGCAAGCTTCCCTGAGCAACCACCTCTCCTCCATGCCTGCCAGCCCCGGGTCCCATATCAATAATATGATCAGCCGAAGAAATCATTTCCCGGTCGTGCTCAACCACAATAACTGAATTTGCCGAATCCCGCAAATCTTTCAGAGAATCAATCAAACGGTGATTATCCCGCTGGTGGAGTCCTATGCTTGGTTCATCCAGTATATAAAGGACATTCACCAGTTGAGATCCGATTTGAGTTGCCAGCCGGATCCGTTGGCTTTCCCCTCCGGATAAGCTGCGTGTAGGACGTGCCAAAGACAAATAATCCAGTCCCACATCCATCAGAAACTTCAACCTGGATCTCAGCTCTTTTAAAACATCCCTGGCAATAAGATTTTGTTTATCTGAGAGACGTTCTTCCAAACCGGAGAACCATTCAACAAGATCGCCAAAATCCATCTCTGACAACTCGCCAATATTTTTACCGTCAATCCTGAAATGCAGGGATTCTTTTTTCAAACGATATCCATGGCAAGCATCACAGGTTTCAAATTTGATAAAAGGATTGGGTTTCTTTCTCCCTTTTCCATGATTATTCTGATTGTTCTGGTTTGTAACATAATTTACTATTCCGTCAAAACTCAGATAATATCCTGAAGATATGCCGAGAGAAACATTTTTCAGTTTGAAAGATTCCTCCGAACCATTTATAATAATATTCAAGGCATGCTCAGGAATATCTTTTATGGGTGTATCCAGATCGAAGCCATATTTCTGGCCAATGGCTTCAAGCTGCCAGAATACAAGTCCGCTTTTATAGGGGCCCAATGGTAAAATACCACCTTTCCGGATAGAAAACTCCGGATTGGAAACAATTTTTGAGACATCCACAACGGGAACGGTCCCCAGTCCGTTGCATTTTGGACAGGCTCCCTGAGGAGAATTAAAAGAGAAGGTATGGGGGGCCGGTTCATCATAAGAAATACCGGAAACGGGGCACATCAGCTGGCGACTGAAATACCGCACTTCGTCGCTGTCTTTTTGAATGATCATAATAATTCCCCCACCATGATTCATCGCGAGCTTCAGAGAATCCTTCAGTCGTTTCTGATCTTTTTTTTCAACTTCCAGCTTATCTATTACAATCTCAATAAAATGGGTCTTATACCGGTCCAGTTTCATGCCATGGGAAATATCCCTGATTTCTCCGTCAACTCTGACATTCAGGAATCCTCTCTTTCTGATTTGCTCAAATAATTCTTTATAATGCCCTTTTCTGCCTTTTATAACCGGTGCCAGAATATAAATCTTCTGTCCAACATATTCATTCAGGATAAGTTGCAGGATCCGTTCATCCGTATAACGAATCATTGGCTCACCTGTCACCCATGAATAGGCAATCCCTGCCCGGGCATAAAGGAGGCGAAGGAAATCGTAAATTTCGGTAATCGTTCCTACCGTGGAACGGGGATTTTTTATGGTTGTTTTTTGTTCAATGGAAATGACCGGGCTCAAACCTGTAATTCTATCCACATCGGGCCTCTCAATTCCTCCCAAAAACTGTCTGGCATAAGCGGATAATGTCTCCATATAGCGACGCTGACCCTCGGCATAGATGGTGTCGAAAGCCAGGGAAGATTTCCCACTCCCACTCAAACCTGTAATAACCACAAGCTTATTCCGTGGAATTTTCAGTGAAATGTTCCTCAGATTATGAACTCTTGCGCCATACACACAAATTTTTTCTTCATATTCCTGAAACTGCTCATCCTGAGCCATTGCATCTACTTCCGATGATATTGTATTCCCGCTATTCCCCACAACAATAGTCTATCAGTTTTTTGATTCAAATAATTTCGGAGAATAGCTACCTGCACGAAAATCCGAATTCACGGGAATTTCAATTGAATAGGTCTTCTTTTTATGATTTGTCAGACGATTGTCCCTTAACCATGGATTAAAATACTTTAAAGTTTTATAATTCAGGTTAAAATGTCTGGCAAAATCTACCATAGAATGTATAGCTGAGTCCACTTCTATCTTTTTTGTGCGGATGGGTGGGTAAAGGTCCTCACTCCTGAAATAGAAACCATACTTCTCCGGATCATTTATTATGGTTTTTAAAGATAAAATCCTGAATAAATACCTGCCGGTTTCTTCATTCAGAAGCAAATCATAATAATAATCTTCATCCTGTCTGTTGATTTGCTTAATGAGGCCGGTCCGCCCGTTATTGTAAGAAGCAGCAACCATTGTCCAGCTGTTGAATCTCTCATAAGCTTTTTTTAAATATTTACATGCGGCAAGGGTAGATTTTTCAATATTATACCGTTCATCCACCTCTTCCGAAACCTCCAGCCCGTATTCCCTGGCTGTACTTTTTAGAAATTGCCAGAAACCAACTGCATTTTTTGGTGAAACTGCCTGCATTAAACCACTCTCGGCAAGTGCAAGATATTTGAAATCATCCGGAACACCATTCTCCCTCAGAATCTTTTCTATCATCGGGAAATACCTGTTGGCTCTTTTTATAAACAATAAGGTCTGCGACTGCCAATAGGTATTCACCAAAAGTTCTCTGTCAAAACTCTCCTTGACATCAAAATATTCCAAAGGAACATTTTCACCCGCAAAATCAAGTTTTTCAGGAATTTCAAGCGCAAATACTGCATAATTCCGGTTAAATATTTCCTGAAAGTCATCTTTCGGAATGCTATCCGTTTTAAAAAAAGAATAATTTAAAATTATCAACCCACCGATTACCGGAATAACAAAAATACGAAAACCCCGGTGTAAAAATATCTTTTTAATTTTTTTCATTTATCATTATATTAATTCAATAAATTATAACGGGAAATTTCAGGTAAAGTTTTTTCGAAAGACTGATTAAACCTGTTTCTTATCCCGGAATCTGCAAAAATAGCTTTTTTAACTCAAAATAAAGTATACACCTATGACCAAGTTCAGATAAAAGCTGTTTTAACCAGCCTTTTTCACCGCAATTTTTAAATATAACTGCTAAATTAATGAGATATAATACATTGAACTGTATTTTTCAAAAAACATAATTACTCAAAACTGGTGTCTGTTTTTAGCTTGCTTTTAATTTCACACATCTACTTCGTTGCGAACCCCTTGAAATATAAGGATATTAATGTTTCCCATGGCTAGTATAACACTGATTACCGGAGAAGGTCATTTTTATTTGTGATTATTAAACAGTATTATAAGAAATTAGCAAAATTCCATTAAAAGTTAGAATATTATTTATTGTAGAAGAATAAATATAAATTCAGGATCATAACACGTTGTTACAATAAGTAAATAAGTTGAATTATTTCCGCCTTGGGAAAAATGCGTTAAAAAAATCAATGAATGAAGCGTTAAGAAAGAAAATCTGTTTGA
>JANTGF010000036.1 GCA_024763075.1 Bacteroidales bacterium
ATTCCGGAGACGGATGGTTTTTGCTCCGCCTGTCATTACATGATCCGGTAATGCCGGTAAATCTGGAATCGGAATCCCCGGGAGGAATTCAGACGATGGTTGGTAAATTAAAGCCATTTTTGAGCAAGTTTCTGAAGCTTGATATTTCGGGTCTGAGTGAGGGAATGATTGAGTGAGTAAATGATTGAATGAGTGAATGAGTGAATGAGTGAATGATGGAATGATGGAAATGAGGGAATGTGTGAGGGAGGGACTGAGGGACTAAGGGACTGAGGGACTGAGGGACTAAGGGACTGAGGGAATGTGGGAATGTGGGAATGTGGGACTGTGAGAATGAGGAAATGATGGAATATGGAATGGAGAGAGAATGAATGAGGGAATGAATGATTGAATGTATGAATGTGGGAATGTGGAATGGAGAGAATGAATGCATCAGGGAATGAGGGAATGAGGGAATGAGAGAGACTGTGCGTTTCTGTTGTTTATATAGTTCCTATGGTTTATGTGGTCAGGAAAAACAGGGATATGTGATCCAAGATCCAAGAATCAATATCCAAGAACCAAGCCAAGATCCAGGTTAATTTGAAAATTTAATGATTTGAAAATTTGAAAATGAAAGACAATTCTGGAGAATAAGTTGTCTACTGGCTGAGCTTGTCGAAGTCAGGTTCACGAATGTAACAAGATCCAAGAATCAAGAAACAAACAAACCCCATAAGGAAATATTAAATAATGAATGCTATATGAAAAATGAAAAAGTTAATTGCACCGTAGGTGCAAGATATTTATAGCTTGCCGGTATATAAATTCTTTAAGAGTGCCGTAGGTACGGCATGAATATGGTAAAAATATAGAGGTTGAGCGAAAACAATAACCAAGATACAAGAATCAAGAACCAAAGCAATATGATGATTTGATGAATTGAAAATGATGTGGTAGTTATGCAGAATAAATTGTCTGCTGGCTGAGCTTGTCGAAGTCAGGTTCACGAATGAAAAATTAAAAAGTTAATTGTACCGTAGGTACAAAATAGTTGTAGTTTACCAAGAAATAAGTTGTTAAAAAGTGCCGTAGGTACGGCATGAATATGGTAAAAATATAAAGTTGAACGATGAATAAAAAAGTAAAAAGGCAGGTGAGTGAGTGGATGAACGCAAATCTGAAGTGATTTCTCTGACAATATCATGGAATTAAATAAATATTAGCAAATAACAATCGGATACTAAAGAATTATCAACACCATGAGAAAAGTTTACGCACTGGGAGAGACTTTGTATGAAAAAATATACCGGAAAAGCAGCCTGATGAGATCAATAGCCGGTGGATCGGCTGTAAACACTGCTGTTTCACTGGGCAGGCTTGGACTTCCGGTATATCTGCTGAGTGAATTCGGGCAGGATAAAGAAGGAGATGCACTTACCCGTTTTTTCCATGAGAACCATGTAAATACAGATTTTGTTTACCGTCACAAAGAAGGGAAAACAAGTGTTTCAAATGCGCATTTAGATGCGAATAATGAAGCCCGGTATCAGTTTTTTACAGATTTCCCCAAAGACCGGTTCCTGATAGAAATGCCTCCTTTTGCTGAAAATGATATTTTGCTTTTTGGTTCCAGGTTTGCCATCAATCAGGAACTTAAAGAAAATGTAAAAACAATTCTGGAACATGCCCTCAAAGCACAAGCACTCATTCTTTACGATCCAAATTTCCGTAAAGCTCATCTTAGTGAATTACAAACCATTAAACCACTCATTCTTCGGAACATGAATTTTGCCAGTATCATCCGGGGGTCTGACGATGATTTTGCAAATATTTTCGGAGCAAAAAACAGTTCTGAAGCTTTTCAGCATTTGCCGGATAAATCAGCTTGTCTGATCTATACGACAAGTAAAAAAGGTGAATTTCTGCATTGTAACAGTTATTCAGGTAACTTTCCGGTTCCTAAGATTTCTCCGGTTTCTACCATAGGAGCAGGAGACAACTTCAATGCCGGACTCATTTACGGACTATACAGGAATAATGTTCAGAAGAAAATGCTGCCCTCGTTAAGCGGTCGGAAATGGAATGAACTAATCTCTTCAGGTATTCGTTTTGCTACTGAAGTTTGTATGTCAGAGGACAATTATATTTCGCCTGAGTTTGCCAAAAAAATCATTAAAATAAAAACTTAGTTCAGTTTATCCGCATTTGCCAACAGAAAATTTTCTGCTTCGACTGACCATAGACCCTTGTGCTTATCAGTAATGTCAGCAAGGGAATTGAAAACAGGGTTTGCCTTTCCTTTCTCCCTGAAATCATCAATAGCAGTCAGTTCCATATTCACGTGGGTGTAAATCAATTTTTTTCCACCGGGTATATCCGGAAGATTCAGGGTTGTTTCTATCACTGAATTAAGTCCGCCGACGTGCGTAATCAACCCCGATGGATCCAGCCCTTTTGACATCAGGTCAAGGGCTTCCACCATATCATTATTTGTTCCGCCGCTTGTACCTACCACATGGGTTGAGTTATAATGCAGATTATAAAAATTAAACCGGGCTGAAAAGGCCGGGTCACTGGGACCTGCAAAGAAATTCAGGCAGCCATCGCGTCCCAGAATCTGATCGCCCTGCTCAATCACCGGAGGAACCGGAGCAAAAACAAATACATCATCGTATCCTTTACCACCTGTAAGTTCCAACAACTCTTTTACAGCATCATCTGATTTTCCGGTATTCAGATAAATCAAATTTACTCCCTGCTTCTTTGCATATTCCGGAGAAAATAATTCTGCAGCTCTTTTCAAACGGGTATCGTCAATATCAGTTACAACCATCAGAGAGGGCCTTCTTTTGCGAAACAAACCATAATTAATGGCTGCCAGTCCCATGGGACCCACGCCTGCCAGAACAGCCATATTCCCACCTTCCTTAATATCCATATAATGTGTATAAGAACCCGGTTTCATGTGATAATTGGCATGAAATGCCCCGATCACGCAGGATAATGGTTCAGCCAGAGAAGCAGGGAAAAAACCCTGACCCTCATAAGGCAAAAGACAATCCATTTCCATCACCTCATTTGGAATGATCACATAGGTAGCATCCCCACCGATCCATTGATAGGAATATCCGGGAGCATCCAGACTGCCTTTGTAATTCAATGCAGGTTGAATGGAAAATTTCTGGCCATTACTATATTTACCAGCCCATTTGCTTCCCACTTCCACAATTTCCCCGCTAAACTCATGTCCGATAATTGTTGGATGCAGGTGTACATCATCCGGAACACGTTTATGCTCAGCCCCCTGATTTGCAGCTTTATAGGAAGACATACAAATACTATCCGACATAACTTTTGCCAGAATTTCATTTTCCTTCATTTCAGGTAATTCAAATTTTTCCAGACGCAAATCCCTTTTTCCGTATATTCTAACCGCTTTTGACTTCATCTAATTATTTTAGTTTCAATTATAACAAATTTAGCATCCAAATATTTCATACTTTAAAGTAACTATTTTGACAGGCAACCATTCAAAATATTGTATTTAAAAGATTTATCTTTTTCCAGGATATTATAGAAACCTTCCAAATATCTTTTCATATTTTCTTTCTCCCTTTTGTCCAGGTATGAAAAATCATCAATCACTTTAAATAATGAATCCTTCTTATTCAAAAAAAGCTCCCTAGCTTTTTCTACATGAACATCCGGCAAACAAATACCCCGGTAAACTCTTTCTCTGACTGATTCTATTCCCAGGCGCTCATCCGGCACAGCATATTCCGTATCCACGATCCCTGAATAATCAAAGTCGTAAGGCACAGGATACGGGTCAGGTTTTGTAAAATCCATTGCTTTAAGAATTTTCAAATTATGTAATCCTGCAATTGACCAATCTGTATTTCCAATCATATATTCAAACATTGCCACCAATGCCATATGATCTTTATTCATGAGATACTGATGCAGATTCTCAAGCTTCAATACAATCATTTTATTCCTCTCCGCCACTGAGTTAATATGTTCTATTATAAAGCCATATTTAACAAATGGTTTTCTGGGTTTCTTTTTTACATTCTCAGGAACATCTACATACTGCATTTTGATCAACCTCACTTTAAAACTAAGATCAGTAAGCTGATTATACAATCTATAGACCAGGTATTCTTTGAGCACATAATCTTCAAACAAGGATGAGTGCTTACAGTGTGTAACTATTTTAAAGTTTTTCTGATTATCCAGATATTCATTATCAAATTTTGTTTTTTTTACATTTAATTTCAAAGGAGGGAATGCACAATATCCCCGTCTGAATACTCCTCTTGATTTGATTCGTACATTTTTTTCTATGGAGGTATCACTTGCATACATCACTAAAACAGCATCCTGATACTCAGGTTTATCTGTAGCTTTCAAATACTTTCGCATATCAAACTTAAGTGTTAGTTCAACCAGACCTTCCCGCCCGAATAAGTTCCATTCTTCCTCAGGAATAAAGTGAATGACATCTGAACTGTCCGGAAACTGAACATCCTTTTTCCTCTTTTGAGCATAAAGAAAATCTGTTTGATAAAATCCTGTAAGAATCAGGAAAAATATAATACCGAAATACTTTTTCATGATTTCATTATTAAGTTAATTCAATCACCCTGTAAATTGCTAATTATTAACTATTAACTATCACTTCATTACCTGGCCACCCGTAACCGGAATGGTCTGACCTGTTTCATATTCCTGTTCAATGACATAATAAACAGCCCGCATTACATCATCTACTGTAACCCCTCTTTTCATGGGAACTTTTGCTTCATAAAAAGACTTTACATCCGCAATATTCTTTGCTCCTTTTACCTTTCCTGCCCTAAGGTACTGAATAAATAATCCGTTTTCAGGATCAGACCACAATGGTCCGTCAAAAAAATTCCCGGGACAAATGGAATTTACCTTTATTCTGTCATCAATCAGTTCCAGAGCGAAAGACTGCATCAGGCCAATTCCTCCAAATTTACTTCCGGCATAAGCAAAATTACGATTACTTCCCTGCAAACCGGATTTCGAATTGATCTGAATAATATCCGAGAAACCTTTCCTATTCTCCTTGTTTTGTACTTTCATTATTTGGGAGGCATACTTTGTGCAAACATAAAAGCCTTTGTAATTCACCTTTGTTACAAAGTCAAAATCTGCTTCATTCAGTTCATCCAGTCCACCGGCACGCAATACTCCTGCATTACTTATCATAACATCCAGACCACCAAAAGCTTTTACAGTTTCAATCATCAGATTTTTTACAGACTCAGCATCTGAAATGTCTGCCTGTACAAAAATCATTCTGTTTGGATGCTTACCGGAATTAAACTTCCCCACCAGTTTTTCACCTTTTGCCCTGTTCATATCTGCAATCACCACATGGGCACCTTGTTTAAAAGTGCTGGTAGCAATGCCGGCACCAAAGCCTTGAGCACCACCGGTTACCATCACTACCTTAAATGCCAGTCTTCCTAAAATCCGGTTCCACGAATCACCAATAGCCTGTCCATCCTGATCTGCAACGGAAAGCTCCGGAAGACCAAATAAATGGATCAGGCCCAGATCCTTAATAAAAATCCATACAGGCATGGACTTTTGATTGTTTGTTAAAGTTTGGGAAAAAGATCTTATTTCACTCAATATTTGTTTAATATCCTCTGTTTCTTCAACATACAATGAAATGATCTGACCATGCTTATTCTGCCATTCCCGATACTCCTTTACAGAATCCGGAAGGAATTTCAAAGCTCCTTTATCTGTGAAATTTGCAATTGTTGGATATTCTCCTGTAAACATGGCCCTTACCGCAGGCAGCAGATTGAAATAAATTTGTTCCGTTGTCATTGAATCAGTGTTATTTATAAATATTAAAAAACTCCTGTAAAACCAGACTTCCAAGCTTCTCGAAGTCACTTTTTTCAGAAATCCGGCAAACACCATTTACTCCAATATAAGACTTTTCTCCAAAAGCCATTAAATACTGATGGGCTGCCAGCACACATACGCCCCTGTACTGAACTTCCTGTAAGACATCACCTAATTCCTCTCCATTTCTACAACGTACTGTCAATGGTTGCATATCCGGTGTGTTATGTTCCGTTCCAAAGCTGATTACAAATCCTTTATCATCGAAAAAACGTACAAAATCAGCCAATATCCTTTTATCGTTTCTGCCGGGAATCAGTTCAATAGCATAAATACCCAGGGAAATCAGCCTTTTATATAATTTCTGCCAATCCTCTTCAAATTTTGTAAAATTACCCGCAGGATCATCCAGCAATACAGGATAGGTCGGAATCCCTCCTGCATTTAATATCAATTTTACAAGGTCGGGAACCGGAAGAAAAGAGCTTTCTGTTTCCTCTACAAAGGCCGTTCCTCCTTTTTTAAGCAACTTCGACCGGATGAGATTTTCCAGGGCTGCCTCATTGGAAAGCAACTGTTCTCCAACTTCAGCATTCAGCATCTTTTTCATAGCCTCCATCCTGTCATTATTGGTAGAAAAGCTTTCAAAAACAGCCATCCTGATTGCTCTGGCCAGATGCCTTTCCCTCACAAGATTTTCAGCAAAACGTTCCTTTATTTCATCATAAGATAAAGTAATTGAAAGCCCCACAGAGGCAAACCGAATATTTGTTTTGTCAACCATCTCCTTAAGCTGTCCCTGACTTTCATTTACAACTCCCTCCAGCATTTTTTCATATCTGCCATTCAACCTGAAAGGATACTTAAAAGCCTTTCCTGTAAGATAAGTACGACCAGGATTATTCGGGTCATTTACCCTTATGCCGGCAGATTGTTCATCATTCAGTAAGCCGATATACTCCATATTAAACATTGGGAAAATACCGGAATGAAAAGCCTTTTCTTTAAAAACATTGTAGCCGTCAGCAACATAAAAGTCATTGATACCCAGAACATTGATTTTCTCACTTACTGCAAGGCTGAAGATTTCATCCATATCTGAAAAAGAACTGAATGAATAGGGTGTATGGATATGATTGTTGACATTTAACTTCTTAATGGGATTTTTTAAGCCGGATTTCTTCCTCAGTTCTGTGGGAGGAAGGAGTGCTTTATAGATATTATCAGTCATATTTTAATTTTAATTAGAAAACCGTTTGGAAATTGACTATTTCCTGTTTCGTTATGAGGGGATCTCTCCTACCCCGCTAAGAACATAATGTGGCCTGAAAGGAAATTCTTCTGTAGTATTCTTATCTGATATTCCACTCAAAACCAGACATGTATCTATTTCGGATTCAATCCCGGAAATAATATCAGTATCCATCCGGTCACCGATAATAATGGTCTCTTCCCTCCTGCATCCCAGCTTTTTCAACGCAATTCTCATCATCAGAGGATTGGGCTTCCCGACAAAGTAGGCATTTCTTCCTGTTGCCATTTCTATGGGAGCTATCAGGGCCTTTGTAGAGGGTGCAATACCATTTTCTACCGGTCCTGAAATATCGGGGTTTGCGCCTATCAGCTTGGCTCCCCTAATTACCAGATTTACTGCATGTTCAATTTTTTCATAGCTATAGCTGTGTGTATCACCCACAATCACATAGTCAGGATCCACATTATTCATTGTATAACCTACATTATACATTGCATTTATCAGGCCTGCTTCCCCAATGATAAAGGCCGTACCTTTCGGTTTCTGCACAGAGAGAAACTGTGCTGTAGCCAGGGCGCTGGTATAAAACACATTTTTCTCCACATTTATACCCATACGGGCAAGTTTTTCCTGTAGCTCCTTTGGTGTGCGCTCACTGGAATTAGTGAGAAAAAGAAAATGTTTCTTCTCCTTTTTCAACCATGCTACAAACTCTTTCACTCCGGGAAGGATTTTGTTCCCATGATATATAACCCCATCCATATCAGAAATAAAACCACGCTTACTTCTGATCTGGTCCAATATTTTTTTATCCATATTTTTTACAAATTTAAAATTAAGAACAGACCTACTGCTCCTACCAGCCCCAATACAAACAAAATGTAGGCAATATTCAAATAGTAGGATTTTCTTGCAATTACCTTACTAAGAAAATACAGGTCAGTATTCAGGTTTTCATAGATCATTTCATTCGAACCCAGTACATTTTCCATTTTCTCAAGAAATTCTTCAAGTGTCAATTCATTGTCATGGCTCAGTGTAAATTGTAAGGGACTAAACCTTTCCCTGAACTTTTTAATACTCAAATCCGTTCTCGTGGAAAGTATCGCAAAAGTCATCGCTACAACAGAAAAAACCAATAAGATAACCAAAGGAACATGATTAAAAAGCTCCAGTTTGTTATGCTGTAACTCATAAAAAAAAGTTCCGGTAAGTAAACCCAGGGTACCAGTAACCAACAATGTATTAATACTGATCACCAGATTTGCCTTTTTATCCATTATTCCTATAATGGAAACCTGTCCCCTGACGGTTACCCTGTAGAGTGTTTCCTTCCCCCCTCCTTTGGCAAAAGCTCTGGGAGCTTCCTCTTCAGGCAGATTTGTTTCAGCAGGTGGGACTGGTGTGGATTCGCTTCCCACATCTTGTTGATTCTCTTGCTGAAGGTTCTGTTCAGCCTGATCTGTACTATCTTCAAAGCTCATAATAATAGGTTTATAAATTTGATTTTATAAAATTAATGAAATTGAGTGAATAAATAAATTCAAAATGGAGTAAAATGACTAAAATAAACTAAATGACTAAAATTAAGAAATGACTAAAATGAACTAAAGTGCCTAAAATAAAAAAAATGACTAAAATGAACTAAAATGCCATAAGTGCCTAAAATTAAGAAATGACTAAAATGAATTAATTGCCTAAAATAGACAAAATGACTAAAATGAGAAAAAATCAAGGTCTAAGGAGGTGGCATTGTGATAACCTCTACCCTGGATAACCCAGAAAAAACAAAAATATTAGAAACAAGATACTAAAAAGGAGATAAATATACCTCACAAGAACATAAAAATGCTACCCCAACTTTTTTATTAATTTAATTTTTCTTTTACTTCATTATTTGATCCCATCATTCCAAAAAAGGGGAGCCAACCTGAAATCTGACTGATCACCGGACGAACGAGACAGATACCACTTCCCATCCAGGTCTTGTATAACCTCGGCAGCATGCCAGGGATTGATACGTTTAACCAAATCATTTGTTTCCCATAAAAACGGACTTTCACTACGGAATACTTCTTCCGCACCATGTGGCCAGGGACGGGCAGAAAGAAACAAATAATAGTATTTCCCTCTTCTTACAACGAAAGGTGACTCTACATTGGGTTCTTCGGTATGCTCATCGAAACAAATCTTCGGGCCTTCCCAATTTACTAAATCATTACTGGTGCTATATGCTACAACCCAGTGTTTATCGTCTTTCATCATTGAGAAATACATTATCCATTGTTTATTCACTTCATCGCAAAAAACCATAGGGTCTTTATTCTTTTGATTTTTCGAAAATTCATTTGAATAAGCGAATAGGGGTTCTTCAGAATAATTCTTCCACTCATATAAATCTTTTGAAATTGCCAGACGAATTTCGCGAGGCACGCCAATGTTGGTAAAAAACATATAATACAATCCTTTGTTTTCTATAATGTGTGGCGCCCAAATTTCTTCATCTTTGAATGAAAATGGCTCGTGCTTTTCCCAGCCTTGCTGAGTTAAAGAATCTGCAGTTAAATGAATGAAAGTTTTGTTACCGGCTTCAATTCCAAACAAATGCCACTTTTTTTGTTTTGGATTGTAAATAATTGAATGATCATAAGCATATGGCATTTTGTAGATGGTGATCTGTTCACCAACTACTATCGTGTCCTTTATTTCTTTTGAGGAATTTTCTGATTTTGGGGCATCTCCGGTACATGAGACAATGACCCAGGTTATCACTAAAAATGGGATTGTAATCAACAAATTTCTCATTTTCATTTCTTCCAGCCTAAATTTTGAACTTTATATGATGGTTCTTAACTATACCCCCTTTGCAAGTTTCTCAATCAGTGATTTATCTGAAACATCTTCCTTTAGCACATGTCCCTTCAATGGAATGATCTTTTCGTGAATTGCATCCAGTATCCACTGAACCTGAGGGAAGAAGAAATCCTCCAGTTCATGGGCAGGAACGATCCAGTTTTTTGAGCCAACCACAACAGGAGGAGCATCCAGATCATCAAAAGCAAGCTCTGCAATGGTTGCAGCCATATCTTTTAGATAAGAGCCCCTGGAAGAGGCATCACTGACCAGCAATATTCTTCCTGTTTTCTTAACAGAATCCACTACAGGCTGATAATTAAACGGCACCAGGCTTCGGGCGTCTATCACTTCGGCATCCATCTTGTATTTATCAGACAAAATTTCAGCAGCTTCCACGACTTTATATAAAGTAGCTCCAATGCTCAGAATGGTAATATCCTTACCGCTTCTTTTCACATCCGGTTCTCCAATCGGAATTTCATAATATTCTTCCGGAACTCCTTCTTTATGAAATAATTCCCCGACATCATAAATCCGCTGGCTTTCGAAAAATATAACCGGATCGGTCCCCTGCAATGCTGCATTCATCAATCCTTTTGCATCATAGGGTGTTGCCGGAAAGACAACTTTCAATCCCGGAATATGAGCAACCAGTGATGACCAGTCCTGGGAGTGTTGTGCTCCATATTTTGAGCCCACGGAGACTCTCACAACCACAGGCATTTTCAGGATGTTACCACTCATAGCCTGCCATTTTGGTAATTGATTAAAAACTTCATCACCCGATCTCCCCAGAAAGTCGCAATACATGATTTCAGGGATCACCCTTCCTCCACACATAGCATATCCAATGGCAGTTCCGACAATAGCCCCCTCCGAAATCGGAGAATTAAACAACCGGTGATAAGGCAAAGCTTCCGTTAAACCACGGTAAACGGCAAAAGCACCACCCCATTCACGATTTTCTTCACCATAAGCCACCAGTGTGGGGTCTTTATAGAAGCGGTCAATAATTGCTTCAAACAATCCATCTCTCAGTTGATATGTTTTCAGCTTTGAAACCGGTTTTCCGTTCTTCTCCATTGCAAATCTTTCCTTTTTCTTCAGTTGTTTCACCCTGGGATTTTCCTTCATAGGATGATTTACAACCGGAGTCCCCTCCTCCATTGCTGTTTCCGATCCGTTTGAAAAGATCAAATCTTCAATTAGCCCCGGACTTTTCACCAGGTCCATTCTTGGAGAAATATCATCATTGGTTGCCAGTCTAACCATGTGGGTAACCTTTTCCTTAATTTCTTCTTTTATTTTCCCGATGCTGTCTTTTGTAGCAACTTTTGCCTTAATGAGTTGCTCTTCATAATGTTTGAGTGAATCCTCTTCCATCCATGCATCAATTTCATCCTTGGTCCTGTAAGATGATGCATCGGAAGGAGAATGCCCGCTGTAACGGTATGTCAGAGTATCAAGTAATACCGGACCTTTCCCTGCTTCAAGCAATTCTTTCTTACGCTTAAAGGCATCAATCACGGCCAGTGGATTGTAACCGTCCACCCTTTCAGCATGCATTTGTTCGGGATTTACCCCGGCTCCTACCCTTGCCAGCATATCGTAACCCATGGTTTCGCCACGCGTCTGGCCACCCATGCCATACTGGTTATTCATAAAGTTGAAAAGCACCGGAAGGCCACCCTTGTAACCTTCTTCCCACAGTGTTTTGAACTGATCCATTGCCGAAAACATCATTCCTTCCCAAACAGGTCCGCAACCCATGGAAGCATCTCCGATATTTGCCACAACGATTCCGTTTTTCCGGTTCACCTTTTTATATAAGGCTGCACCTACGGCAATATCACCTGAACCGCCTACGATGGCGTTATTCGGATAGATTCCAAATGGAGGGAAAAAAGCATGCATGGAACCACCCAACCCTTTATTAAAACCGGTTTCCCTGGCAAATATTTCAGCCAGTGTGCCATACAGAAGGAAATCTATTGCCAGGTCGGAAAAGCTGCCTTTCTGATTTTTTTCCACAACAGAAAGGGTTCGTCCTCCCATATAACTTTTCATAATCTCCATGAGTTTATCTTCCGGAAGTTTTGAAATAGCAGATAAACCTTTGGCCAGAATCTCACCATGACTTCTGTGAGAGCCAAAGATCAGGTCATCTACAGAAAGGCCATATGCCATTCCTACTGCAGAAGCTTCCTGACCAATGGATAAATGCGCCGGTCCGGGATGGTTGTAACTTATACCGTTGTATTCATTTGTTGTTTTAATTTTATTCAACATCAGTTCAAACTCTCTGATAACTGCCATGTCAAAGTAAATTTTCAACAACTGATCGTTGGTAAAATTCTTTTTTTCATCCCGAACTGTTTTCTGATAAGTATTTACCGGAATGGGCTGAAATTCTATTTTACCGGCTTTTCTGGATTGTTTCGGGTCTATAAAAAGTGTTTTTGGCATGATATAAATGTTTAATGTTTAAATGCTATAATGATATAATGATATAATGGTATAATGATTATATTTTTCTTGTTTATCTTAAATAACCGGATCGAACTTTTCAATTTCATCCTTGATTGCTTTCAGGAAACGGGATGCAGGAGCCCCGTCCAATGCCTGATGATTATAAGTAAGGGATAATCCAATGTAAGGGACAAAACCAGGAACGCCGCCACCGGTATCCGCCGGTCTGAGGGTAATTGTATTTACACCCAAAATTCCAACCTGCGGAAGGTTTAGTACCGGAGTAAACATTTCCACACCATACACACCCAGGTTGGAAACCGTAAATGTAGCGGCTTCCGGGGATAACAGATCCGGATCAATTTTACCCGTCTGGCATTGCTCTGCAATTTTTTTCAGACTTCTCGACAGTCCTGCAAGTGAAAAGTCCTGGGCATTTTTCAATACAGGCACCATCAGTCCCCTGTCCGTATCAACGGCAATACCCAGATGCACCGGAGCAAACTGAAGAATGGCATCCCCTGTAAAATGGGCGTTCGCATCGGGATTGGATTGCAAAGCTTTAATTGTTGCATAGCAAACCATGTCATTCAAGGTAATATTAGGTACGTTTCCGCTTTCTTTTTCCTTTTTCACCCATGACCTAAGTTCCAGCATCATCCTTGCATCCGCACCCATATGATGTGTCAATTGTGCAGAGTCCTGCAGAGAGCGATGCATCGCATCGGCAATAATTTTCCGGATGTTTGACAAAGGAATTCTTTTGTACTCTGAGTTATCGGCTGTAACTTTTTGCTCTGCTTTGTACAGATCTTTTGAAGTAACCCTGTCGCCTTTACTGAATTTTGCTGCATCATAAGCCAGATGATCCATCTCCATTTTTTTCTTTGCCAGCGGAGTAATGACCGGTTGCGAAGTTTCAGCAGCCATCACGTCCCTTTCAATAATGCGTTCCTTCGGACCGGTACCCTTCAGCTTATCCAGGATGACGGATTTTTCACCGGCCAGTTTTCTGGCTCTGGGAGAGGCCTTCAATTTACCGGTAGTTACATCTTCTTCCCTGATTTCAACAGTTTCCTGAACAGAGGTTTCTTCCTTTTCAGTTTCCGGTTCAACTTTGCTTTCTGCAAAGACCATTCCGGAAACAGGACGAAATTCATCAATATTCTCCCCTTCATTTCCAATTACACAAACATTTGTAAGTACCGGAACTTCATCCCCTTCTTCAAAAAATACATCAAGGAGTGTTCCTGCAAGGGCAGATTCTTCGTCAAAAGCAGCTTTATCCGTTTCATAGGAAAATAAAAGATCCCCAACTGCTACCTGATCACCTTTATTTTTCAACCACTGGGTTATGATACATGATTCTACTGACTGACCCTGTCTGGGCATGATTACTGGTGTTGCCATACGCTATCGTTAATATAAGATAAAAGACAAATAACTTTTGTCAAAAGTATTAATTAACTTGTAATAATATATAATTTTTCCAAAATTTTTTAAAATATTATAATCTATTGTATATCTATTATTTAGAGAATTTATTTTAGATTTATTTCACAACCTATTATAATATGTTGTAATATTAATTATAATAAATACTTCATTTTCTCATTATTATTATTGTATCTTTGAAAAAACTATTTTTATGGAATCCAGTAAACAACTACCACAATACCGGCAATTATATGAACTTTTGCGCCGGCATATTATTGAAGGTATTTATCAGGAAGGTGATATCCTTCCTTCGGAAAATGATTTATGTATTACCCATAAAATGGCAAGGATCACTGTGAGACATGCCCTTGATGATCTGGCCAGAGACGGATTTATTTTTAAAAGAAAGGGAAAAGGCAGTATCGTCAGGAATAAACCTGAGGGCATCGGCATTCTTTCCGTTTCAGGAACTACTACTGCCATGAGCGGACTGAATCTTTCCACACGGATTATTGTAAAACCGGAAATACGAATGTGGGAACCCTCTTTCTTCTTTCCGCTAAACGATATTGAAAAAGAAAGCGGAATGATCTATATGGAAAGACTCAGGTTAATTGACGACAGACCTCTGTTTTATGATATTACCTACATTCCCAATATCAATCTGCCCAGGTTCACGGCACGAAAATTTGAGGACAAATCTCTTTTTGATACCCTGCGAAAGTTTTACAACCTTGAAGTTACAGGGGGTGAACAACGACTAAAAGCCATAACCGTCAGTGGCAAAATAAGGGAATACCTGGGCGTTGACCCAAACACTCCGATTCTCCACCTGGAAAGAAAAATACATACCAACCGGCATCCGTTCAGTTTTTATTCCAGCCTGTATTGTGATACACGGGAATATGAGCTGTTTGGGATTTTTTAATACTATACAGATTTATAAGGAATCATAAATTTTTGAATTTTCTCCGGGCTCATAAACTTCTCCTTTATAATCTATTATACTTCTGGCCTCTTCCGGCGAATTGTATAGTAGGGCCCCGCTCATGGCAAACAATGCTGCACCCAGAACCGTTGTTTCTTTTTGTTGTATTACTTTAACAGGCAACTGCAAAACGTCTGCTTTGATTTGATTCCAGAGTTTATTTTTAGAACCGCCTCCCACACAAATTAATTTTTTCGATGTAAAGCCACCTGCTTTTTCGATGATCTTTAAGCCATCCTTTGTTCGAAAGGCAAGCGCTTCCAGCGCAGCCCTGTATATCTGTCCCCTGGTCGTATCCATGGTTAGCCCTGAAATAATTCCGTTTTCACTATGACCCGATCCACGAAAGTCGGGTCTTATCCGCACTCCATTGCTCCCGGGTTCCACCTGTAAAGCTTCCTTAATCATTATCTCATAAATATTCTCTTTGGAAATTACATCTGCAAAAAACATTTTTTTGATCCATTCCAGCATCCCTGAAGCTATCCACTGTACACCTGAATCAAACAATCCCGGAACCGCATCCAGTTCATTGGTTACACCTTTATTCAGCATATTGACATCCGTTGCAACCTGCCTGGCGCGAACCATAAGGATTTCCCAGGTCCCTGAACTTATCACCGGCTCATTCTCCCCTGCACCTGAGCCAAAAATAGCAAACTGAGTATCATGGCCGGCTGCAACTACAGGAACTCCGGCAGGTATTCCCGTCTCAGATTCTGCTATTTTTGTTACTTCACCAATCACCTGGCCGGGTTCAACAGCATCCGGGAAAATGCCGGGATCCACACCGATACTATCAAAAATTTCTTTTGAAAACCCGCGGGTTTTCAAATCAGTAAGCATGGAAGTTCCGGCCATAGTTGTATCGGTCAGCATTTCGCCTGTAAGATAAAACGCAAAAACGGAAGGCAAAAACAAAAATGCATCGCTTTTCTCCAGCACATCCGGTCTGTTTTCTTTCAACCAGATAAGTTTATTGATGGTATTGAACGAAAAGGGTTGAACTCCATTAATGGAATAAAGCTTTTCCAGTGGTATATATTTATCAATGGAATTCATAACCGGTTCTGTGCGTGCACACTGCCAGGAAATTACCGGATATGTCATTTCTCCGCTCCGTGTAAAAGTGGCACCATCCACCCCGAAAGTGGTTATGGTTACGGCAGCAATAGTCTCTTTCCCTGCTTTTTCAATTACCCGGCCGGCAGCAGTTTTCATTTTACCCCAGATTTCGTGCACATCCCAGATAAGCAGGGACCTATCCTCCGGATCGGGCTGTGTGTTGTTTGGGAAAGAACTCTGAGCAATGATATTTCCTTTGATATCAATTGCTATTGCCCGAACATTGGTAGCTCCACAGTCAAGCACAAGTATTGTTTTTTCCATGATGATGAATGTTGTCTGTTTTAATATTAATCAAAGTTATAACTTCAGGCGAATTCCTTTTTTCGATAAAAAAGCGGCAAATCCTATCATGGCAAAAGCCCAGACAAGCGAACCTGTAACAACAACAATGGAATGTCCCGATTGTTTATAAAACAATACAGGTACTCCCGTCATCCAGATCAAATAGTAGAGAATATCCGGTGCAAGATAGGTTGTCAGGGAGTTTTGTCCGGCCGGTTTAAAAACAGTAGTCCATTTTACATATCCCTGAATATCTATCAAAAGGAACAGAATGATAAAAAGTAAAATACTGATTCCGGTACAGATCATTGACCAGCTGGGAGTTCCCTGTATTTTTGAAACAATGAACCAATGCCGGAGAATAAAACCGGAAATTAGCACAAGCAAGCCTAAAATGGTTCCGGTCAGAACAAATCTTTTCGTATCAGACTGACTCAGCTTTCTCAATATCAGGCTAAAAAACAAGCCTGCCATAACCAGAGAAGGTATATTTCCGGCAAGAATTACCCCAAATACTGTTTCAACTAAATCCGGATAATCGATAATTTCCAGCTGAGAAATAATATTCAGTCCAACGAAGAAAAGCCAGATCAGGCCGGTTAACAATAGTTTATCTTTCACCAAAAGATAAACCATTGCTGTTACCAGATACCCCCAGCCAATAAGACCAAGGATGCCCCACCAGCCAGTAACCAGCCAGCCTGAATCATCAGGAGAACCGCTGCGGAACAGGAAAACCAAAACCAATAATCCTAAAACTCCTATTCCCTTTAAAACAACCGGATATTTTACTCCATCATATTGATTCCAAATTAAA
Source organism: Bacteroidales bacterium (assembly GCA_024763075.1). Classification (GTDB taxonomy): domain Bacteria; phylum Bacteroidota; class Bacteroidia; order Bacteroidales; family VadinHA17; genus JANTGF01. The sequence goes on from JANTGF010000036.1 coordinate 17,107, forward strand.
AATACGGTAAGATACATTAAAATTGCCCACAAATTTTTGCTAATTCCTGTCAATTCCGGATTCAGCCGGTGAACATTCATCATTAAAACACCGATTATTAGCAGGCTGGTCACCCTAATTATAATATGGAGTACAATTTTAAAAGTGGTATCTCCTCTTTTCAGCCGGCTTTGAACTGCAAAAGGAACAGCCATTCCCACCATAAACAGAAAGCCCGGAAAGACCCAGTCGGCAAGTCCCATTCCATCAAAATCAGCCGGACGATGTGTTAGCCAGACCGGTACACCGGGTGCGTATAAATCATTTACAAAGAGCATTAAAAAGAGTGTCAGTCCCCGCATTATATCAATAGTTAAAACTCTCTTCTTTTTCATCATTGCAATGACTTTCTAATTCTTTATACCTGTAAAAAAAAGGGAAATCAAATTATATTATTTGTTTCCCTGTCTTATTTTGCTCAAAACATAAAATTAGTCTTTCCTGACATTATCCGTAAAGCGGTCCATAATTCTTACAAGCTCTGAAATCAGCTCCTTCCGGATCATGAGTTCCAAAAGCAGACCATGCCGAGGGGCGGAAGATTTTTTCTAACGGAACATTATGCATATTTACAGGAATCCGTAACATGGCAGCCAGCGTGATCAGCTGATTTCCAACATGACCATATGAAATGGCTCCATGGTTTGCCCCCCAGTTTGCCATTACCGAATAGACATCCCTGAAAGGACCTTCCCCTGTAAGATTCGGCACAAACCAGGTAGTAGGCCAGGTTGGGCTTGTTCTTTTGTCGAGCAATTGATTCACTTCCGGATCAAGGTTAACCGTATATCCTTCTGCAATCTGAAGTACCGGACCTAATCCTTTTACGATATTTAACCTTGACATGGTTACCGGCATCTCCCCCTGCGTAAGAAACTGGCTGGAAAACCCTCCGCCTCTGAAATACTCCAGTTCAGCCGGACACCAGTGTGTGGCCTCCAGGCATTTCTCAGCATCCTCCTCAGTAACTTCCCAGTATGGCTTCATTACAGACTCTCCGTTTTCTTTCATCCGACCTGTGGCATCCAGGGTTGTAGAACCTGAATTGATCAGGTGGATGATACCATTTGAAGCCTTACCTTCCAGTTTCTTCCCGGAAACCCGCTCCACTGCCTCCGGACTCCAGTAAGTTCTTACATCCGAAAAAATCTGTGCACGATCGGTTAACAAATGGCCAAACAACATGGAAATGCCGTTCAGACTATCATTCTCGGTAGCAACTACAAAAGCTTCCCGAATTCCGTTCCAGTCATAAGATGAATTCAGGATTGCCTCAAGAAAATCTCCGTTTGGCATATAGTCCGTCCATTGCCTTTGCCCCTGAAATCCGGATGCAATTGCATTGTGTCCCAGTGATTCCTCACCCAATCCTATTTCTTTGAGTTTTGGGTTACCAATCATCAGGTCTCTGGCGATCAGTGTCATTTTCACAACGGTTTCCCAATCATTATCTTTTTGTTCTCTGGATGACTGTTTCTCCGGAGCATTCGTATCTTCTCCCTCTTTGGCATATTCTTTCACCCAGTTCATGGCCTTTTCAAACTCTTCCTTATCATAAATACCTTCCTCCATCCTTCGCACAAACTCAACCATATCCACATGCTCGGTTCTGATTCCAAGATAATCCAGCAGAAATTCCTGATCAACAATGGATCCGGCAATCCCCATGGAAACTCCTCCCAGAGAAAGATAAGACTTCCCCCTCATTTCAGCCACCGCGAGTCCTGCTTTACAAAAAGTCAGTAATTTTTCCTTAACATCTGCAGGGATACTGGTATCGTCTGCATCCTGAACATCATGTCCGTAAATCCCAAATGCAGGAAGGCCTTTCTGGCTGTATCCTGCCAGGGCAGCCGCAAGATAAACAGCCCCCGGTCGCTCTGTACCGTTAAACCCCCACACAGCTTTAGGAACCAGCGGATCTGTATCCATCACTTCCGTGCCGTAACACCAGCAGGGAGTAACAGTCAGGGAAACTCCAACACCTTCTTGTTTAAACTTCTCAGCACAATCTGCTGCCTCTGCAACTCCCCCAATGGTTGAATCTGCGATTACACATTCAACCGGCAAACCATTTGAATGACGTAAATTTTTTGATATTAACCTGGCTGCAGATTCAGCCATTTTCATGGTTTGAACTTCAAGGGATTCCCTGACCCCTTTTTCCCGGCCGTCTATAACCGGCCTTATGCCAATTTTTGGCACCTTACCCCGCAGCCTTTGCACCGGAGGATTCATTGTGAAATATTGATTTTCTGACATTTTAAAACGTTTTAGCAAAAATTATTCGACTAAAATACAGAAAAATATTTATCTCTCATAATTTTTTTATTAAAATTCAATGCACATAATCCAAAACATTAATTCATTGTTTACAAGTGTTTTCCATGTACAAAAAGGGATGAATTATATTTTTATTCAATTTAGATTAACAGTATGTTTCAAAAAATTTTGCATAAGATTTCATAATCATATAGATTTACAAACTAATTGTGTCTGTCCATAAAGTCCGCTATCTACCCCGAAAATTCGGGGCAGGCTGTTATATTTGTCAAAAAAATGCTCGATGCACCAGTAAATTCCGCTTTTTTTGACTTCACAAGCCTTGATAGCTAACTTTTTGAATCAGACTCAGGTTAATAAACAGGCTCTATCTAATTAATTAAAATTCTAACCTAAAACACTCATAAAATGAAAAAAGAATCTCATCATGCAGGTGCTGATGTCAGCCGAAGAAGTTTTATTAAGGCATCTGCCCTCACCGGACTTGGACTTGCGGTAGCTCCCGGGCTTACTTTTGCAAAAGGTTCCAAAGAAGATAAAGTGCGAATGGCCTTTATTGGTGTGGGAGGCAGGGGCAGAAGCCACCTGAACAACATTCTGAAAAGAGAGGATGTACTTGTCACTGCCATTTGCGATATTGACCAGACTGCCATTGACAAATCTCTTAACATGATTAAGAAAGCCGGTTTTAAAAAGCCCAATACTTTTACTGAAAGTGAAACCGCTTATCTTGATCTTTTGGCCCAGGAGGATATTGACGGAGTAATTATTGCAACTCCCTGGGTATGGCACACAAAAATGGCCGTGGACTGTATGAAGGCAGGCAAATATGCCGGAGTGGAAGTATCGGCCGCCAATACCATGGCTGAGTGCTGGGACCTGGTTAATACTTATGAAGAAACCGGTGTACCTACAATGATCCTTGAAAATGTTTGTTACCGGAGGGATGTTATGGCCGTATTAAATATGGTAAGGCAGGATGTTTTTGGTGAACTGGTCCACGGAAGATGTGGATATCGTCATGATCTTAGAGGTGTAAAATTCAATCCGGGAGTAACTTTTGGAGAGGGAGCCAACGGAGAAGCCAGGTGGCGGACGCAACACTCACTCCACAGGAATGCCGACCTCTACCCTACTCACGGTGTGGGTCCGATTGCAACAATGATGAACATAAACAGGGGAAACCGTTTTTTGTCACTCACCTCACATGCAACTAAATCAAGAGGCCTGCATGACTACATATTAAATAATGCAGCTGGCGGACCTGACCACCCGAATGCGAAAATAAAATGGAAGATTGGAGATGTAGTAACCAGCACCATCAATACGGCAAACGGTGAAACCATTATTGTCACCCATGATACAAATCTGCCCCGGCCCTATTCCCTGAATTTTGAAGTCCAGGGAGTAAAAGGAATCACTGATTTTGATTACGACCACAGACGTATTTATATAGAAGGAACCAGCAAACCCCATAGCTGGGAAAATATGAATGAAGGAGCCGAAGGTTCACCCAGCTGGCTTGAAAAATATGATCACCCCTTATGGAAAAAATACGGCGAATATGCAGCCGGATCAGGTCATGGTGGCATGGACTTTTTCGTTGATAATGCATTTGTAGAATCAGTCAAACGAAAAGTAAATCCACCTCTGGATGCCTATGATGCTGCTGCATGGAGTGCCATCAGTCCACTATCGGAAAGATCCATTGCAGAAGGAAATACTCCTCAGTATTTTCCGGACTTCACAAGGGGTAAATGGATCTGGAACAAGCCCGTATTTGCATTAAATGATGACTTTTAAACTAAATTGGTTCTGTATGTGAAAGGATCTGTGTGCAAATTCAGCTATGGATTCTTTCACTATCTGCATCATTTTTACAAAACCGGAATAATTGTTTTCCTTTAAAAATAACAGAGGTATAATCTTTTAAAAACAGAAATATGGCATTAAACACACTTGACTGGACAATCGTTTTTATATTTTTTGTAATCGTATTATCTATTGGCTATATCGCATCTAGAACTGCCGGTAAAAACACATCGGAATTCTTTCTTGGTGGAAGGGGTATGCCATGGTGGCTGCTGGGTATTTCCATGGTAGCCTGTACATTTTCAGCTGATACACCCAATCTTGTAACTGGGATGGTCAGGGAAAACGGAGTAGCAAAGAACTGGGCCTGGTGGGCATTTCTGATCACCGGTATGGTTACAGTTTTTATTTATGCCAAACTCTGGAGGCGCTCCAACGTACTTACTGATCTGGAGTTTTATGAAAAAAGATATGGAGGTAAACCGGCAGCATTTTTGAGAGGTTTTCGTTCACTTTACCTTGGCCTTTTCTTTAATGTGCTGATTATGGGTACAGTAACCCTGGCAGCCATTAAAATTGGCGCAGTAATGTTGAATTTACCTCCATGGGAAACAGTCGTCGGAGCTTCAATTATAGTAGTCCTTTATGCCGGGCTTGGTGGTTTAAAAGGGGTGGTCTGGGCCGATTTTTTTCAGTATAGTATTGCCATGTTCGGTGCAGTTCTTGCTGCGGTTGTTGCAGTGCGACAACCGGAAGTAGGAGGATTAAAAAGTCTTTTAAGCAACCCTGCAATTCAGGACAAATTATCCATTGTCCCTGACTTTGGTGATCCCTCTGTATTAATTCCATTGCTGATTATTCCCATTGCAGTTCAATGGTGGGCAGTCTGGTACCCCGGTGCAGAGCCCGGAGGCGGTGGGTATATTGCTCAGCGGATGCTGGCAGCCAAGGATGAAAAAAATGCAATTGGTGCGACCCTGCTTTTTAATTTTGCCCATTATGCCTTAAGACCCTGGCCATGGATCATCGTAGCCCTTGCATCACTGGTTGTTTATCCTGACCTTGCAAGTATCCATACGGATTTCCCGGCTTTGACTTCAGAATATTTAAAAGATGACGTTGCTTATCCTGTAATGCTTTCCAAAATTGGTCCTGGTTGGCTGGGACTGGTTGTAGCCTCGATTATAGCCGCTTATATGTCCACCATCGGAACCCATCTGAACTGGGGTTCTTCTTATGTGGTAAATGACTTCTACAGAAGGTTTGTTCGTCCCGATGCTTCTGAAAAAGAGTTTGTTATGATGGGTCGTATTTCCACAGCAGTATTAATGATACTGGCAGGCCTGCTTTCATTGTTCTTTCTGGAAGATGCCACCCAGGCGTTTAATATTCTTTTACTGAGTGGTGCGGGATCTGGACTGATCTATCTCATGCGCTGGTTCTGGTGGCGGATCAATGCCTGGACCGAGATTGTTGCTATGATAGTAGCAACAGTAAATGCAGTCATTCTTGTTTTCTTTGTAAATGACCTTTGGTTGGCAAATGCGGTTGCAGGTATATATCCCTTTCCTGCAGATTATGCAGAAATGGGAGCAAAAGCCTTATCAGGAACGGTATTCCCGGTTAAACTCCTGTTGGCAGTATTTGCAACAACTGTAGCCTGGATTATTACTGCCTATGTAACCCGTTCAGAATCCAAAGAAACATTAAGAAAATTTTACCTTTTAACACGACCCGGCGGACCGGGATGGAAAAAAGTAGTGCAGGAAGCCATTGATGATAATGAACCCGTTGACTTGAAGGACAGGGGAAAAGCATGGGAAATGCCCATTCAGATACTGCTTGTTTTTATAGGACTTATTGTTATCTATTCCAGCTTGTTTTCAATCGGAAGCTTTATTTTTGAAAAAGCTTTATTAGGATTCATTCTTATGGCTGTAGCCATTGCCGGTACTTACGTTATGTTCCGGTTTTTCGGCAAGTTGCGTGCTGACTAATCTTATTTTAATTTAAAATATAAATTCCGGATGTTCTAAAAATACAGAATATCCGGAATTTTCAAAATATGTATTATGGGTTACAACATCAAAAGTATATTTTCCAATTTTAGTGTTTCCTGTACATTTAAGTGGGGGGAACCTTACGGATCTGGTCATATTAATGACACCTTCCTTGTTAAAACAGAGGAATCAAATAAACCGGATTATATCCTCCAACGGATCAACCATCACATATTCAAAAATGTACCCAAACTACAGGATAATATTTTAAGGGTAACTTCACACATCCGAAAAAAGCTGGAGCAAACTCCAGGAGCGAATCCTGACAGAGAAACACTAACCCTTATTCCTGCACTGGACGGAAAACCTTACTTTAAAGATCAGGAGGGCAATTACTGGCGGATCTATATTTTCATTGATAAAAACAGAAGTTATGACCGGGTTGAGTCCCCGGCACAGGCTTATGAAGGAGGAAAAGCCTTTGGACGTTTTCAGTTTCTGATCTCCGACCTCGAAGGAGAACCCCTGTACGAAACCATCCCCAATTTCCACAATATGGATATGCGGCTGGAAACTTTCTTTCAAACGGTAGAAAATGATCCGGCGAAACGGGTTGCCCTCGCCGGCCCGGAAATTAAATTTGTAGAAGAAAGGTCCATTGAAATGACAAAGATTCTCCGTTTGGGAGAAGAAGGAATAATTCCAGAAAGGATAACCCATAACGATACAAAATTTAACAATGTTTTACTTGATGAAAACGATAAGCGACTTTGTGTGATCGATCTTGATACTGTAATGCCGGGGTATATCCATTATGATTTCGGGGATTCCATCCGTACTACAACAAATACAGGAAATGAGGATGAGAAAGACCTGTCAAAGGTTGAAATGGATATTCGTTTGTTTGAAGCCTATTCTAAAGGTTTCCTGGAAGAAACCAAATCATTTCTTACTCCGGTGGAAATAGAAAACCTGGCTTTCTCCGGTAAAATGATGACTTTTATTATAGGCCTTCGATTCATTACCGACTACCTTGATGGTGATAACTATTTTAAAACCCATCACGAGCATCATAATCTGCAACGTGCAAAAGCCCAGTTTAAGCTGGTAACCAGTATGGAACGACAATTTGAAGAAATGCAAAAAATCATTGCTTATCTTTAGCGTTGCACCTTCAGCATAGCTTTTCAAATTTCACTCTGTCAATTTTTTGTATATTTGCTTTTTCATATGCAACCAAAGAATTTTTGTAAACAGAAAGAATATGTGTTTAGCAGTACCCGGTAAGATTATTTCAGTGGATGAAAGCAATCCTGATTTAAGGATGGCGAAAGTGAGTTTTGGTGGTATTATTAAAGAAATATGTGTCCAGTGGCTTCCTGAAGCCGGAGTAGAGGATTACATTATTGCCCATGCCGGAATGGCTTTGAATAAACTGGATGAAGAAGATGCCAGACTTAGCCTTGAAGCTTTTGAACAGCTTGAAAAATCTCTTGATGAGGAAGAAGAATCAGATATTAACTGATAAGACTCCGGTCTTTATTTTGTCCTCATAATCTTAAAATTAACGAATAAAACTTTGAAATACGTTGAAGAATACCGTGATTTAAGACTGGTCAGGAAGATCTCTGAAGAGATTAAAAAAGTAGTAAGCCAACCCTGGGTAATCATGGAGATTTGTGGGGGACAAACTCATTCCATTCTGAAATATAATCTGGAAGAATTTCTCCCAAAGGAAATTAGTCTGGTACATGGTCCGGGTTGCCCGGTCTGTGTTACTTCGCTGGAATTAATTGATAAAGCAATTAAAATTGCATCGGAAAAAGATGTGATCATGAGTTCTTTTGGAGATATGCTGCGTGTACCTGGTTCGGAAAAAGACCTGTTGCAGGTAAAAGCAGAAGGCGGAGATGTTAGGATGGTCTATTCCCCATTGGATGCCATAAAACTGGCAAAAGAAAATCCTGATAAAAAAGTGGTTTTTTTTGCAGTTGGCTTTGAAACCACAGCTCCTGCCAATGCCTTGTCGGTAGTTGAAGCAAAAAGACAGGGAGTGACGAATTATTCTATCCTGAGCTCGCATGTACTGGTTCCACCTGCCATTGAAGCGATATTATCCTCACCGGATTCAAGAATTCAGGGCTTCCTGGCAGCGGGTCATGTTTGTACAATTATGGGCTACGAGGAATATATTCCCTTAGCAAAAAAATACAAAGTACCGATTGTGATTACGGGCTTTGAACCTGTGGATATTCTGCAGGGAATACTCGCCACGGTAAAACAACTGGAAAATGGAGAAGCTGTGGTAGAAAACCAGTACTCCAGAGTTGTTAGCAGAGAAGGAAATATTCCGGCACAAAAACTATTGAAGGATGTTTTCAGGGTCATTGACCGGAAGTGGAGGGGAATCGGGAATATACCCAGGAGTGGTTTTGCCCTGGCAGAAAAATTTGCCGGTTTTGATGCAGATAAAATTTTCGACCTGGGAAAAATTATTAGTCCTGAGTCTCCTTTATGCATTGCAGGTGAAGTCCTGCAGGGTCATAAAAAGCCTACGGATTGCCCTGCATTTGGAAAAGAATGTAGTCCGGAAAACCCACTGGGAGCACCTATGGTTTCTTCGGAAGGAGCTTGTGCTGCTTATTTCCATTACAGAAAAATAAGAAATTAAGAAATGAATTAAAATTCAAAATGAGCTAAAATTTAAATTGCCAAAAATTCTAAATGAGCAAAAATGAAGAATAATAGTTTATATATTCGGTATTAATTTAGGCATTTCAAAATTCAAAATGACTAAAATAAAAATTAACAAATTACATCGCATATTTCTATTAGTATAAGTTTCTTATCAATAATATTTTCCGCCCAAAACAATGGGACAAGCTGTATGTTTTTTGGCACTATAGGCATTTTAAGTATTTTAGGCATTTATTAACTTTAGGCATTTTAAGTATTTTAAGTATTTTAGGCATTTATTTTATGAATCTATCCTGTCCGGTACCAATAACCAACTATGATCAGGTAACCCTTGCCCACGGTGGCGGAGGAAGTCTTTCCAATCAACTGATTGAAAAAATGTTCCTGGCTGAACTTTCCAATCCCCTGTTGAATGAGGGACATGACGGAGCCATTTTTGATCTTCCCGGGAAACTGGCCTTTTCAACTGATTCCTTTGTTGTAGATCCCATTTTTTTTCCGGGGGGTGATATTGGTGATCTGGCGGTTAACGGTACCGTGAATGATGTAGTTTGTTGTGGCGCTATTCCCAAATATCTCTCTCTGGGTCTGATTATTGAAGAAGGTTTCTCAATGGAAGAGCTTTGGGCAGTGATTCAATCCATTGGAAAAGCTGTCAGGAAGGCAGGTGTTCAAATTGTTACGGGAGATACAAAAGTTGTAGAAAAAGGGAAAGGGGATAAAATTTTCATTAATACCTCAGGAATCGGGTGGATCCCAAAAGAAAGAGATATTTCTCCAAAGCGATGCCGGCCAGGAGATGTGATCCTGATTAACGGAAACATTGCAGAACATGGGGTTGCAATTATGTCATCAAGGGAAGGACTGGAATTTGAAACCAGCATTCGAAGTGATACCATGGCACTAAACGGCTTGATTGAAGATGTATTTAAAGTTACAAGGGAGGTTCATGTGCTTAGGGATCCTACCCGGGGAGGAGTTTCCAGTGCCTTAAATGAAATCGCCAAATCTGCCGGAGTGGGTATTGAGATCGATGAAACGGCCATTCCTCTGGCCGAAGAAGTAAAAGGAGCCTGTGAAATTCTGGGTCTGGATCCTTTATACATTGCAAATGAAGGTAAGATTCTTGTCATTTTGCCTGAGAAAGAAGCAAGTGCAGCACTCAAAGCCATGCAAAACCATCCGGAAGGTAAGAAATCTGCAATTATCGGAAAAGTCACCTCTGATATGCCCGGAATTCTGAGAATGAAGACTTCCGTAGGAAGTACCCGTATTGTGGATATGATCACAGGTGAACAACTTCCCAGGATTTGCTGATCAGGGGAAGATTCAAAAAGTTATTAACCAAATATACATTCCGTAAAAGTGTCTGGAATGAAGAATTAATCAGATATGAAGGCCTTTTCAGTGATTACTGCATCTATGGAGGATCAGAACAACCGTGTTCGGGAAAAACTGCACAAAAGATTACTACAAGGTAAAATCATTGTAATTACAGGTGGCTCACAGGGCATGGGGTTTGCAACTGCAAAAAGGGCAGCCCTGCTTGGGGCCAGCCTGTGCCTGATAGCACGCCGGGAAGAAAGGCTAAAAGCTGCAGCAGAAGAAATAAACAAGTTACAGGAACATGGTCAGTTCGTTGCCTACATATCTTGTGACGCCACCTTGATGGATGAATTAAAACCAAAGATGGAAGCCTTTATCCTGGAATATGATACACCTGATTTTCTGATCAATGCAGCAGGGTACGCTTATCCACAATACGTTGAAAAATTATCTATTGATGATTTCCGCAGCAATATGGATGTAAATTATTACAGCCAGCTTGTTCCCATCCTTATACTTTTACCATTTTTTATGAAATCCAAAAAGGGACACATCGTTAATATTGCATCAGTTCTTGGATTTATGGGAATGATGGGATATGCAGCCTATACACCGACAAAATACGCTATTGTTGGCTTAAGTGAAAACCTCCGGAATGAATTGAAACCTCATTCGATAAATGTTTCAGTAGTATTCCCACCGGATACGGACACAGAAGGTTTTAAACATGAGAACCAAAGCAAACCACAGGAAACCAGATATATGTCAGAAGGTGCAAAACTATTGTCACCTGATGAGGTTGCCAAAGTCCTGATAAAAGGCATATTGAAAAAAAGGTTTTTCATTTTCCCTGGTGAATCCGGATTCATTTATCATATAAACCGGCTCTTTCCCCGGTTCATTCGGTATTATATGGACCGAAGCCTGAAAAAATCAAGAAATAAAATACATTAAAACTTCTAATATGGCTGATATTTTTGATAAAGCATACAATTATACCATTGCTAAAGAAGCAATAAAAAAGGGTTATTACCCATATTTCCTGGAGATGAGCAGCAATGAAGGCACAGAATCCGTCTATAAGGGGAAAAGGGTAATTATGTGTGGATCAAATAATTACCTTGGCCTCACTATTCACCCAAAAGTAATAGAGGCTGCCATTCAGGCCACACGTGAACAGGGAACGAGCTGCACCGGCTCAAGGTTTCTGAATGGGAATCTGAAGCTACATCACAAACTGGAAGAAGAACTGGCAAAATGGGTTGGCAAGGAATCCGCACTGATCTTTTCCACCGGAATGCAGGTAAACCTGGGTGTGATCAGTGCGCTAATCAACAGAAATGAAGTGATCATTCTGGATAAGGAAGCCCACGCAAGCATTGTTGACGGTTCTATTCTTTCAATGGGGGACATCAGAAGATTTGCACACAATGATATGCAAAGCTTTGAACGGATCCTGGCCGGGGTTCCTAAAGATAAAGCAAAACTGGTTGTTGTAGACGGATTATACAGTATGGGTGGAGACCTGGCTCAACTACCGGAAATTGTTTCCCTATGCAAAAAATACAAGGCAAGGATTATGGTAGATGATGCCCATGGAATGGGTGTTATGGGTGAAGGACATGGTACTGTCGCTCATTTCGGACTTTCGGATGAAATTGACCTGATCATGTCCACTTTTAGTAAATCTTTTGCCTCTTTAGGTGGGTTTATTGCCGGGGATGAACAAGTCATTCATTATATCAGACACCATGCCCGCAGCCTGATTTTCAGTGCCAGTATAACACCTGCAAATACTGCTGCGGCCATGGCATCACTCAGGGTAATGCAGGAAGAACCTGAACGGATAAAAAGAGTGAATGAAAACGGTAAGAAAATGCGGAACGGATTAAAGAAAATGGGATTTAACATTGGAAATTCAGTATCTCCCATTGTCCCTATTCTTATAGGTGATGATATGGAAACCATTTCCGTTTGGTGGGCTCTTCTGGAACATGGTGTTTATGTAAATGCCATACTATCGCCCGCTGTTCCTAAAGGAAATCAACTCCTTCGTACCAGTTATATGGCTTCTCATTCAAACGAACAGTTGGACAGGGTGCTGGAAATATTTGAAAAAACAGGAAAAGAAACCGGCCTTATTTAAGCCGGATGGAAATGAAGTAGCTTTCTGAAATACATCAGGGAAATTGCTGTTATTTTGAATTTTTTTTCAATAAATCAAATTTTTAAATACCTTTAAATCGATTTATTTTTCATGGATCTTAAACAAAAACCTTTTATTATGAAGACATTCATCCGTATATCTTTCTTCTCGCTTATTATTTTCTCTCTTTTTGTCACGGCCTGCAAAAACAATGGGAAATCAGACAAATCAGGAGAAAAAACAAAATCACTAAGCCTTGTTACACCGGAATCATTAGGATGGAATCTGGGAGCACAGCTATGGACCTTCAGAAAATTCACGCTGGCGGAAGCTTTTGGAAAAATGCAAAATCTTGGGCTTAAGTATGCTGAGTTGTATAATGGTCAGGAAATAGGCGGGGATATTGAAGGAAAAATAGATTTTAAAATGAGTCCTGAATTGCGTAATAAAGTATTGGAGCTTGCAAAATCCTATAATATAAAAATTGTTCAGTTTGGAGTAATATCAGCCAATAATGAAAATGACTGGAGGCAGCTTTTTGAGTTTGCCAAAGCAATGGGAATACAGGTGCTTACCTCTGAACCCGCAAAAAAGGATTTGGGTATGGTAAATCAACTGGCCAACGAGTATAATATCAGAATTGCCATTCATAACCACCCCCAACCTTCTCATTATTGGAATCCTGACTCTGTACTTATTGCTGCAGAAGGACATAATATGATTGGTTCATGTGCAGATATCGGCCATTGGAAACGTTCCGGTCTTGATCCCGTGGAATGTATGCAAAAGCTGAAGGGAAAAATTTTCACCATCCATGTAAAAGACATTGAAAAAGCAGAAAAATCTGCCGAAGATGTAGTCTGGGGTACCGGTGTTTGTAACTTTAAAGGAGTGATGGAGGAAGCAAAAAAGCAAAACTTTAAAGGTACCTGGTCAATTGAATATGAAGCCCATCCGGAAGATCCGGTTCCGTACATTGAAAAATCACTGGATTATTTCAATAATACGGTTAAGGGCATTTAATTACTGAAAAAATGGCGGGATTATCATTCCCCTGTTCTGAATATTACCAAAATGCCATAAGTATGTTTTAAGAATCTATGGGAGGCAAACCAATTTCATATTTAATATCTGTTTCCTTTCTTTATTTTTCTTGACTGGCGATACCCATATAGCGAAGAAATGATCGAATGGTTCAGGGATGATGTGGAGAACAGCAATAAAAAATGGAAATTTGTGATCATGCACCGTCCCACTTACAATCTTGGCGGACACAGATCAGACTGGGGAAAAGAGATCTGGCCTGATCTTTTTGAAACTTATAAAATTGACATGGTTTTTTCAGGGCATTCCCATCTTTATGAGCGATTTTTTCCCACTGGAGGAATGAAAAGTAAAAAAGGACAACCCGTTACTTACATAACAACCGGCGGAGCCGGAGCCTCTTTGTATGAATCCAACCCTAATCCGGTTTTGGCCTTTTCCGAATCCATCCATCATTTTCTTAATGTAAAAATCGACAGGAATAAATTAGAAATAATTGCCATGAGTGTAAATGGTGAAATACTTGATTCCGTATCCTGGACAAAAGTAAATGGAAAGCATGATCCGCATTATCGCGCCATGGTAATCCCCCGGGAAGAACTTGATCTGATCAATGTATTTAACGGGCCTGTTTCGGCAAGAATGAATAAACTGCCTATGGTAAAAGTACCGTATGAACCCACCCTGGAACTATCACCGGTGAACGTGTATGAAGATATTAGTTTTACCATTCACCTTGCAGAAGAATCCCGGGAGTATTATAAAATGGAAGCTGTTTCGGGCATTGTTAAAGCCGGGTCAGACCTTCGTGTTCCTTTAAAAATTTATGGGAAATCCACACTCACTGTTACGAAGTGGGGAGAGGTAAAGCCTCCTCTTAGATTGATTGCAGAATATAAAACAAAAACTTTCAAAGGCAAACTCACCGGTGGAATGATTGAATACATTGCATGGTAAAGCTACAGAAAATAAGAAGGGTAAAAAAAACTCAGAAACCGTTCTTAAAGCCCCCTTTAAAATACCAATATGTTTAAGCCGGAAAATTCAATTAATTTCCTGTGATACATTACTGCAATATTTTAAAAAGCCTGATTAAAATTAAAATAAAAAGCAGAGGTATCTTTACCAATACCATAGTCCATTCGGATATTCAATCCCGGAGCAATTTCAAAACGGTAACCCAATCCATAATCTGGCAAGAATTTAAAATTATTTTCAGGATCTGCATCATTACTAAAGATGGTTCCCGTACCTACCCAAACAACCGGACCATGGCGGCCGGGATCTCCCCTTTTATTTTTGAATCTGTACCTGTATTCTGAAAGAAAAAACATCATATTATTATCCCTGAACCTGCCCCATATATAGCCCCTGAAATCAAAAGGGGATCCCAACTGGGACATTTCACCATAGGGAACTTCTCCTGAGGAGAATCGTCCTTTAAAATACCAACCCAGCACATGGCCCTGTCCAAAATCAGTAAACTGCTTGTATTCGACCTGATATACTCTGTAATCATTCATACTCCCCAAATAATTACTGTAAAAAGAAGCCCTTAGGTCCACGAGTAAGCCCACATGTGTATCCACCGGAATATCCCGGGTATCATACCTGAAAATAGCTCCAATACCTGAATTAAACGGACGATCATTGTATTTTTGATAAACCGGATCACCGGCTACATCTTCACTTTCATCATAACCCTCCGTATAATTCAAATCAATATTAATCCCCAGAAAATAATTCTTTTTAAACTGCCAGAAAAAGCTTGGATTGATCCACCACCACTTTCTTTTGTAGGTAGTAGTTTTATCAGAAACAGGGGGGGTTATTGCATTATTATAGCCAATTCCCCAGTAGTTATCAGGCATATTTTTAAACCAGAATTCTCCGTTTATCCTGAGCTTATCCTTCAACCAGTAAGATTTAAGAAACGAATTAAAAACAATGGCTCCTTTCGTGGAATAAGAAACAGCCATCGGAAAGGAAGATCGCTGAATCAATGTGTCGGACGGTTTTGTTTTAAAACTCAGCATAAGCCCGGCCAAACCAAGGAATCCCAGTTCCGGAGTATATCCCGGTGCCAAAACAGGAATAAGCACTGGCTTACCACTTTTCATTTTTTGTTCGCGTTTCTCCTTTTTCTTTTCCTTTTTTAATTGCCGTTCAACTTTATCAGGAGTGACTCCAATCTCCTGTGAAGAAGAAATACCTACCCCTGAAGAAAATAATAAAACCAGAACAAAAACAAAAAACCTGTGACCCATGAAAATTAAAAAACCTAAAAACTCTATCTGCCAGTCAATAATTGCTGGCAAGCCGCAAAAGTAAGATTAATTTCATTAATTTTAAAAAACATAATAATTATCAGCGTGATATGCCCTTAAATTTTAATTAAAGGAAGACTCATAAGCCTCAGAAAAATCATTTTTTTTTACATTTTAATAAAAGTATTGAAAAAATTTCATAAATTACATCCCATTGTCCTGTTTCATACCAGCTTGAAAATGAAAAACTCGCTGACCATCATAACGCAAAATGAGAAAATGATGGAGATTCTCCGGCTGATCCGGAAAATTGCCTATTCCGACAGTTCGGTGCTGCTCATTGGCGAAACAGGTGTGGGTAAAGAAGTTTTTGCAGAATATATTTACAGAACCAGCAAGCGGGCCAATCATCCTTTTGTAAAGATCGGCTTATCCGCAATGCCTTCAGATCTAATGGCCAGTGAGTTGTTTGGGCATGAACAAGGCTCCTTTACCAGTGCCAACCGTTTGAAGAAAGGATTACTGGAAATAGCTAGCGGAGGCACTCTTTTCCTGGATGATATTGATGATGTTCCACTCGATATTCAGGCTAAGTTATTACGAGTACTGGAATCAGGAGAAATACTCCGTGTTGGTGGAATAAGGCCAATACCGGTAGATATCCGTCTGATTTCAGCTTCAAAGGTAGATTTAAAAGTATTGATCAAAAAGAGTTTATTCCGGGAAGACCTTTATTACCGGATTAATGTGGTGCCCATTGACATTCCTCCACTTCGTAATCGCAGGGATGACATACCGGTACTTACAGATCATTTTTTGAGAATTTATGCTCCCGACAGGAAAATCAATGTCTCTGCTGAAGCTTTGGTCGCACTCATCAATTACCCCTGGACAGGAAATGTAAGAGAATTGAAAAATGTGATTCAGCGGGTTGCTCTTTTTTGTAAGGATGAAATAAAAACAACAGATCTTCCCCCTGAGTTTATAATGGACTCTCCAATTATTCAGGTAGTTAAAGCCTGCAGTCTTTGTTTCTTGGAAGACCGGTTCAACTTCAATCAAATTGTTCAGTGTATTGAGTCTAACCTGATTAAAGAAGCCCTTAAAAAATCAAAGGGAAACCAGTCGGAAGCGGCCAGGCAACTGGGATTGAGTCTATCAACATTTCGCGATAAAATGCGAAAACACATTCGCACTTCCACCTGTGGTAAAACGGTCTAAACTGAATGCAAAATGGTGCATTTAATCCCCTCCAGCCTAAAATTAATATCCGGACCGGAAAAATAACTTTTCAAGGTTTTTAATCCGGTATTTACCAGGATATTACCTTTAACATCCGTATAATGGTTTAAACTTTTCTCAGCACAAATAAATGAGCACATTAATTTTGTTATAATTAATAAAAATTCTATTTTTGCAGCCCAAATTGTAATTACTAATAAAAATTTTAAAAATTATGTTAAATCAGTATGAAACCGTTTTCATTTCAACTCCCGTTTTATCTGACACCCAGGTAAAGGAAGCGGTAAAAAAATTCAAGAAGATCATTACCGGCAATGGCGGAAAGATCGTTCATGAAGAAAACTGGGGCTTAAGGAAATTAGCCTATCCGATTCAAAAAAAATCCACGGGCTTTTATTATCTGTTCGAATTTAAAGCAGAAGGCGAGTTAATTGCAAAACTTGAAACCGAATACCGTCGTGATGAAAAGATTATTCGGTTCCTGACATTCAGAATGGATAAATATGCTATTGCGTATAGTGAGAAAAAAAGGAAAAAAGATAAAAACGAAAAAAAAGTGGAGGAATAGAAAATGGCCCAAAACAGCAATGATATAAGATATCTGACTCCCTTGTCAGTGGATGTAAAGAAGAAAAAGTATTGCCGGTTCAAGAAAAACAGGATTAAATATATCGATTATAAGGATCCGGTCTTTCTGAGAAAATTCCTGAATGAACAAGGAAAAATTCTTCCAAGAAGAATTACAGGAACATCTTTAAAGTACCAGAAAAAAGTTGCACAGGCCGTAAAAAGGGCACGGCATCTGGCTTTACTACCTTATGTTACAGATATGCTAAAATAGGAGACACTTAATTATGGATATTATATTAAAACAAGATTTGCCTTCGTTGGGTTATAAAAATGACATTGTCAGCGTAAAAGATGGTTACGCACGGAACTACCTTATCCCAAAAGGAATGGCGATACAGGCTACTACTTCTGCAAGGAAAATACATGCCGAAAATCTGAAGCAACGTGCTCATAAAGAAGAGAAAATTAAAAATGAAGCAACGGAACTTGCATCAAAACTGGAAAAGCTTGATATTAAGATTGGGGCCAAAACCAGTACTGCCGGAAAGATTTTTGGTTCAGTAAACAATATACAATTAGCAGAAGTACTGGAAAAAGAAGGATTTGAGATAGACCGAAAGTATATTACCATGCCTTCTGAACAAATAAAAACAGTTGGAAATTACAAAGCAACCATTAAACTCCACAAAGAAGTTTCCGTAGAATTGGATTTTGAAGTTTTTTCAGAATAGATAAAGTTTATAGTTAATAAAAAAAGCCCCTTCACCGGGGCTTTTTTTATTACTTCAATTATCCTTTTACAGCAATGGTTTCAATCTCTATTTTCGCTCCTGCCGGTAAGGCGGAAACTTCATAGGCAGCCCTGGCAGGGGGATCTTCTTTATAAAACGCTCCATAAACTTCATTCATCTCCTGAAAATCATCCATATTTGTAAGTAAACAGGTAGATTTAACCACATCTCTTTTCCGGTATCCGGCAGCAGATAATATGAGTTCAATGTTTTTCAGAACCCGGTCTGTCTGTTCCCGGATTCCACCATCAACCATCTTTCCGGTATCAGGATCCAAAGGGATCTGCCCGGAGATAAATAATGCCCCACCGGCCTCAACAGCCTGACTGTACGGACCAATTGCCTGCGGTGCTTTCCTTGTTTTTATAATTTTTTTTCTCATAGTTATTAAATTATTGCGGATTTTTCAACAGAAAATAATGAACATATACAATTATCCGAATATACACATTATTAATAATCTCTCCAATTTTTTCTTTTCTCATATTTCAGATCTTTAAGAATAGAAGCTTTAGCATTTATTCCAAAGGTATAACTCTGCCGGCGTCCGAAAGGAACTATGGACAATCTCATTTCCCAGCAATGGAGATCCCTGTGAATATTCAGTGATGTATAAGATATAGACTTCATCACAAAATCCCAACCGGTAGTAACGCTCACTTTCCACTTTGGTGTAAGACTCAGATTACCATTAAAATTCAAAGTCTGAGTAACCTTGGAAACATGACCCGGTTTGGTATAATTAAAATTATAACGAACAGAAAAACTCCAGGGAATATTGAAATCAACATAACCCGGATACATGGATTCAGGGATGCCCAGGTTCTGTTGCTCCTGCATCATTTCATCCTGCATCCCCGGAGCCGACATCCGGTTTCTGTTTTGAGTCTGGTTTTCTGAACCCGATTTCTTTTGTTTGGAAGCCAGCGTAAAATCCAGTCCGAAAGAAAAACGGGTCAGTCTGGCTAATTTACCGGTTTGTTTTACCTCAAAAACATTGATCTTTGAACCAAATTGGTTGATGGCATAAGGATCAAAAGAACCATTAAAGTTAAACTTAAACTTCCCCTTATAAACCGTGGTATATCCTGAAAAATTTACCGGGGCAAGATTAAGTGAATCGGCAAATATATTATAGTTCGTGGAGAACTGCAAGTTCTCCAGCAATTTCACTTTTTTAAAATCAGTGGTAGAATCAGCATCTGACCGAACCTTCATTTCCACATTGTTATTCAGCGTAAAATTCACACTTCCACTTCTTCCGTTAAATGAAGGAGTTCCATATATCCTGCCTTCAAAATAAGAATAGGATTGCTTCCTTCCGGTCGTATCTATCTGTACCGAATCGTAATAATTCGGTGCAATGCCTCTCATATCCGGAATGTATGAAAAACCAAAGGTAGGCGTCATTAAATGACGGATGGCAACTACCTTTGCATCCGGATTCTTAAACTGATACATTCCGAATATTTTCGGATTAAACGTTGCGGAAATTGCCGGAAGATATGAATGGGCATATTGAACACCTGTGATGGTATCTACCACTACCCTTGGGTCTTTTTCCCCGGTCTCCGGGTCTATGTAATCAGGTTCCCAGTGTTTTCGTATGGATTCCCGGTACAAAACCCCGGTGTACTGAACCCGTGGAGTAATGCTGAAATTATTAAAAGGTCTGAAATTTGCCGTTAGCGGGATCTCATGCTTAAAACCAGGATCCATATCGTCAAAAACGGCCGAAGTAAATAATATTGTATCATAAGTATTTACTTTATTCTCCACGTTTGCACGATAACTTAATTCAATATTCTGATACCACCTGGAGGTTCCGGGATTTTTAGAGAGTTTCCTGAAAGGATAAATCCTGTTCATATTAAAAGCCATTTTGGGAAGACTCATGTTTACCGTTTGATTCTGACTATTCTGACTGTGATTCAGACTCCCGGAGAAATTGAAGGGTGTACCCTCCCATCTCTTGGTATAAGCAATACTTGACTGTTTCGTTGTTGTAAGATAATTCTCCTCCACATAACTCTGGTTTTGGTCAAAAGTGGATGAACTCATATTCACCTGGGCAGAAAAAGAGCTGGATGGACTCGACTTGGAATCCTGGCTGTGAGACCAGTTAACGGCATAATCTGTCTTCCTCACATAATTTCCAATGTCAAGATCCCCCGACACATTATTATAATATTTCAGCCCGACAGAACCTCCGAACTTATACCTTACTTTATAGTTCGACCGTGCAGAAACACCCCAAGTGCCGTTTGAATATATATCTGCCGTCAAAGCTAGGTCAAAATAATCATTCAATGCAAAATAATACCCACCGTTTCTTAGATAAAATCCCCGATTTTTCTCCTCTCCCCATTCAGGGATCAATATTCCTGAGGCCTTTGTTTTCTGATTCGGAAAAAAACCAAAAGGAAGAATCAAAGGAAGTGGAATGTCCTCTACCACCATGTATGCGGGACCGGATACAATTTTATCATCAGGAATAACTTTTGCTTTGGTAAGGGCAAGATAAAAATGAGGCTCTGGGGCATCACAGGTGGTATATTTACCCTGGGCTATGTTAATGGTACCGTCCTCCAGCTTTTTGGTTTTACCACTGTGAAGATAACCTCCCTCCTGCTCGGTTACTATACCGGAAATTATTCCCTTTTTGGTTTCAAAATTATAAGTAAGCGTGTTCGATTCAAAAGTCTCTTTACCTTCTGTAAATTCAGGTTTCCCCTGGATAACACCCACACTGTCGGGAATCCCTTTGGCAAATACCGTTTTATCCTTCAGGTCCAGTTCAATATAGTCAGCCTTCAGGGTAATATCCTTGTAAACAACCACTCCACCTCCATACATATAAACTTTTTGCTTAACAATGTCAAACATTACCGAGTCAGTTGCATCATAATCCACTTCAGCATCAAGTACACCGGCCTCCTCCTGCTGCATCTTCACAGGTTTGAGCAATGTATCGGTTCTGGTTGTATCCTGAGGCGCCAGCAACTGCAGAGAATCAGGATAAATATATTCCTGTGCAGAGGCAAAAGACAGAAAACCTTTCGAACATGCAAAAAAACAAACCCACAGCAAAAGTTTTATTTGCTTTTGGATTATACTATTTTTGTATGATATTAGTTTAGTATTAATAACGATTTTACTTTGAGTACTCCAACAATCCGATGGTTATTAGCAAATCTACTTAAAAAAACTGATCTGAAAATGTACCGGCCGAAATTAATTGTTTTTTTTCAACTGAAACGATTCAATACATTATTAATTATAATGGTTGTGGCCTTTTTTATGATTTCTTTGAAAGCAACTACACAATCCGACCTGAAAGATTACAAAATAAAAAAAGTTGTGATTGATGCCGGGCATGGCGGAAAGGATTCAGGTGCGCTTGGTAAAAGCTCTAAGGAAAAGGACATTGTACTTGCCATCGCACTAAAACTTGGGGCCTATATTGAAAATAATATCAAAGATGTGGAGGTTATATACACAAGAAAAACAGATACATTTATTGAATTGTATCAACGTGGTGATATTGCAAATAAGGCCAAAGCAGATTTATTCATTTCCATTCATGCAAATTCATTTCCGCAAAACCGCCGAGTAGCAGGAACTGAAACTTATGTGATGGGTTTGCATACCGATGAGCGCAATTTTGAAGTGGCAAAAAAAGAGAACTCCGTAATTACTTTTGAAGAAGATTATTCATCACATTATGAAGGTTTTGACCCGAATTCAGCTGAATCCTATATTATTTTCAGCTTAATGCAAAACGCCTTTCTTGAACAAAGTGCTGATTTCGCATCCATTGTTCAAAAACAATTCAGGATAAAAGCCAAAAGAAAAGACAGAGGGGTCCGTCAGGCCGGCTTTGTTGTATTATGGAGAACAACCATGCCAAGTGTTCTGATAGAAACCGGCTACATTTCCAACCCTACTGAAGAAGCTTACCTGAAATCAAAAACCGGACAGGAATATCTGGCTTCAGCTATTTACAGGGCTTTTAAAGAATATAAAACACAAATTGAAAGTAAAAGCCACTTTACTCATACAGCAACAAAACCGGGTACTTTTTTCAAAATCCAGATTGCCTCATCAAAATTAAGAATACCGCTT
Source organism: Bacteroidales bacterium (assembly GCA_024763075.1). GTDB lineage: Bacteria > Bacteroidota > Bacteroidia > Bacteroidales > VadinHA17 > JANTGF01. The sequence goes on from JANTGF010000036.1 coordinate 39,449, forward strand.
GACTCCCCAGCTTTCAAAAATTACAAAGATGTAGTTGAAATAAAATCCAAAGGAAGATATAAATATGCTGTGGGTAATATGGTAAGCTATGACGATATTCTGAAATTCAACAGAATTGTCAGAAAAGACTTTAAGGATGCGTTTATTATTGCAGTAAAAGACGGAGAAATTATCCCTGTTAGTGAAGCACTAAAAAATAATAACTAAATTTGTCCTGCTAAAAACAATTACATGAAAATAAGAACAGAGGTTAAAATAGGACTGATAGCGGTTATAACGCTGGCCACTTTTGCCTGGACCTACAATTACATGAAGGGGTTAAACGTTTTAAAACAATTTCATAATTTCAATGTTTTTTATGATGATATTGGTGGACTGAAAGAGTCCAATCCCGTAACACTTAACGGATTTAAGGTTGGTTTGGTGAATACAATTGATCTTGCTGATGATAATTCCGGAAGAATTGCGGTAAGTATCGTTCTTGAAAAAAGTTTTGACTTGCCAAAAAATTCTGTTGCAGAAATATATAGTGCAGATTTATTGGGTTCAAAGGCAATCCGGTTCAAGCTGGGGGATTCTCCCATTCTGGCCGAAAGTGGAGACACACTGAAAGGTGAAGTGGAAGCATCTTTATCTGATCTAATCAGCCCTGTAAAAGCCAAAGCCGACAAAATTATGGATTCCATTGATTCTGTATTAATTGTTGTTCTCGAAAGCCTGAACGATAATTTTTCTGATGATTTTAAAAGCACCGTACAACACCTTCAAAATTCAGCTCAGGCGCTGGATGCATTCTTAAACGAAGAAAACGGTCAGTTTCCTGCAATTACTTCAAATATTGAAGACATTACCCTATCGCTTAAAAATAATACAAAAAAGTTTGATACAGTTATGGATAATATGGAATCAATGTCAGATTCACTGGCACAATCCCAATTCAAATCCATGATTAACAATATGAATACAAGCCTCTTAAGTCTGCATGAATTGCTTGAAGGCATCAATGAAGGAAAAGGTACCATTGGAGCGCTTGCAACCAATGATACCTTATACCAAAACCTGGAAAGCCTTTCTCATAATCTTGATCTTTTACTTATGGATATGAAAGAAAATCCAAAAAAATACGTTCACTTCTCAGTCTGGGGGGGTGGAAAATCGGAGAAGAAAAAAGATAAAACTAAATAATTTGATATCAGTTTAGTTCTCGTATAAGTGGTTTTCTCGTTTTTTTTCACTATATTGGAATAATTTTAAATTAAACTTTTTATTAAAATAAACGTAAATTAACCAGGTTAACCATAATTTACTTTAAGAAGATAAATTCAACTATCTCATTAACAATTTATTAAGAAATAAAACATCTATTTATCTAACAATCAATGCAT
>JANTGF010000037.1 GCA_024763075.1 Bacteroidales bacterium
GAACACTGACTATTATTGGTGAAGAAACCGATGATATGCCAGCCATGATCCAGGTTGGGAATGACCTGGATGGTAGTGTACTTTACATCCTTATCCGAACTTTCAATGATTTAACATTGAAAAATTTAATGATCATCGACCAGGATGCTGCAGGTACTCCGGGATCATCCGTATTGGAAATTGCCGGTCCGGCAAAAATTATCATGGATAATTGTGTGATCGATCCTGCAGGTCAATGGCTCATGATTCGTGGAGAAGACCCTGCAAATGGTTCCAAAATGTTTATGACAAACAACCTAATTCTAAGGAACGGCGCCATGGGTGGACCCAATGATCCTGGATATATGGGTAGCAACCAATGGGATACATTGTATATTGAGAACAATACATTTGTTTCTTCAGGACAGTGGCTGTTTGGTGGTGCATTTCACCGTACTCCTCCAAATAATTTCATCTGGATTAACCATAATACCTTCCTGTGGCACGATGTTTGGCTTGGCTTACCTTTCAACGACCTGAACTATTACATGACCAACAATCTGTTCCATGATGTAAGTATTTTCAGCCAGATTTATGCATGGGGACAGTTTTTCCCTGATTATAAATCAGGCAATACCATGGGTAGCTTAGCAAATACAGATACACTTGAATTAGAAGGAGGTGGAACTGAAGCTTTGCCTTCTTCCAGGATTAAGTTCTGGCAGCGTAACCTGCAATACACATCTAATGGCGTGAAGAGTATCACTGCATATGCAAAATCAAACGATACGATTGCACCTGTATATTCGCTTCCGATGTTATGGGATGATGAGACACCAGACTGGTTTGCAAGTGACGGCCCGATCGTTTCCCCTGCCGACTCAAGCAGAGAGAACCGAATGTTTAATGACGATGTAAACTGGCCATATTTGAAGTACAATCATAATATGTACGATATAGATCCGCAATACACTGACAATAAGATTTATAGCATCAGCGATAGTGCCGGATTAAATGCAATCAGCTGGTTCAAAAAATATATCTGGGGTCTTGCTGACATTCCTGAACCAACGGAATGGCCCAGTTACATGTGGGATGTTGATGGATGGGCCGGTACTGATCCTGCCTATTATCCGGAGGTTTGGCCTCGTTTCGATGGCTCATACACAAATCCGACCCTTCTTACGGCTTCTACTGCGGGATTACCCCTTGGTGATTTAAACTGGTTTCCCGATGCCAAGGCTACATGGTTAGCTAATCAGGATGCCATTACCCAACATATCTTAAGTCTGAATGAAGATCAGCTTATAATTTCAGATGTTAAGGAAAACAGAAACAAGGTTGCCTTTTCAATATATCCTAATCCGGTACAGGACATTCTTACCGTTAAAAGTGTTCAGAAGATGAGTAACATGAAGATTTACAATGTAACCGGAAGTCTTGTAAAGCTTGTTGATTTAACAAGCCAATCCTACAGGAATATCAACGTTTCCAGTCTCCCGAAAGGCATCTATATGGTCAAGGTAAATTTTGTAGAAGGCGGAACATATTCATACAGGATTATCAAGGAATAAAATAGGAAATATTTAGATCCCTATTGAATGAAATATAGAAGCTATTCTTAATTAAAAAGCGCAGTGATCTGTCAATGAACACTGCGCTTTTCTTTAATATCAATCCACTGAAATAATTTAACTATTAATACAAGTGAAATTTAATTCGGATTTTTGAGTATCATCGAAACATGGCTGAAAAAAGTGGTTTTTCGAGGTGCCATAAATATATTATTATGAAAACTACACAAAACGCAATTGGACTAATATTGTTGTTTTTTACAATAAATAATGTGTTTGCAAACGATATTGATATACTGTATGAAAGGTATTGGGAATTGTTTATAAATAATCCGGGTAAAGAAAATGTTGATGCATCATTGGCTCTGCTTAACCCCGATGGTTCATTTTCCGATTTAGATTACACTTCAACAACTGCCAACTTAAGTATCCATCTTACCCGGTTAAAAAATTTTGGCGGTGCTTATCAATCTGTTGGAAATGCATATTACCATTCTGACAGTATTAAAACTTTGTTCTATACAAGTTTACAATATTGGATTACCAAGAATCAAACTCCAGGCAATTGGTGGTGGAGACATATAGCTTATCCTAAAGCATTTGCTCCTGCTTTATTTTTGATGAATGTTGAAATGCAAATCGAAAAACCAGGCTTATTTGCTGATGCCATAGATTATTTACGATGGGCATACCTGCAAAATACTTATATGTCAGGAGCCAACGGTGCCGATAAAATATATGGAGCTTACCCTGCATCAGTACTTATTAAAAGCGATTCTCAACTAAAAGAATATCAGGATAAAATTAAAGCCCTTATGGCTGTTCAAAATAAAGGTGAAGGAATTGAAGCAGATTGGATGTATGGCCAGCACAGTTTCTACGGACGACAATTATACGCAAATTATGAGCATGAATATTTAAACTCCATTTTAACCATGTTGAATATTTGTAAAGGAACAATTTATAATGTATCTGATTCAGAACTGGCTATTTTGGATAATCACTTTTTAAACGGAAATCAATGGTACGTCTATAACAATCACGAAGACCCATGTCAAACAGGAAGAGTGCCTACATCATCGCTTAATGGTAGATTTACGCATACATTATTTCTTTTATTAGGATTAAACACGCCAAAAAAATCTCAAATTGCCATTGTTCAGGACAGAATACTTAATGGAAGCAATGCTGCTTCAAAGCTTATAGGAAATAGAATGTTCTGGAGATTCGATTACATGATACATCGCAGAGAGAATTATTATGTAAGCTCCCGTTTAACATCAACCCGTACAGTTGGCCTGGAATCAGGAAATGGTGAGGGTATTCATAATTATTACGGGGGCTCGGGCCTAAATTTTCTTTTCAGAACAGGTAACGAATACGATTATCCCTATTTTAAAATAATGAACTATCGTCAATGGCCTGGCATTACCGTTGAACAAGACGATGCCAATTTGCCGGCGGTTGATTGGGGCAGGGGTGGTCCAAACGGAAATGCCTTCGCCGGTGGCGTAAGCGATGGATTTACTGGCGCCATTGGAACAATTTACAGTAAAAGGAGAGTTAAAGCCTATAAAAGCTGGTTTTATTTTGATGATGAATATGTCGCTTTAGGCAATGGAATTACAGAATCAAGAGGTTCAGCATCAGTATTTACAACAATAAACCAAGCTTTACAAAAAAGTACAATTATCTATTCAGAAAACAATAATCAACAAACAGTAACAACTGCATCGGGCAGTATAACAGTTGCAAATCCCGATTGGATCTTACAAGATAGCATTGGATATGTAAACCTGCTTCCCACTTCTAATTTTAAAATAAGTAGCGATAACCGAAGCGGCACAAATATTTTTACTGTTGGTATTGATCATGGAATAAATCCAACCGGTGCAACTTATGCTTATGCGGTTTATCCAAATTCAAGTACAGCATCTATTGCAAATAATAAAGTAAATTTACCATTTCAAATACTAAGTAATACAAAAATCGTACAAGCCGTTTATCATAAAACGCTTAAAATAACACAAGCTATATTTTACACCGCCGGAAGTATAACCTTAGCCAATGGGAAAAAAGTGCTAACTGTAAATGCGCCTTGCGCTGTATTAGTTAAAGATACCGCTTCAACTTATCACATAACGATAGGTAATCCATTATGCAATAGTTCAAACCCTGCTTCAATAGTAATAACTATGAATACACCATTAACCGGAATCGGCATTACCTGGGATGGAACCATAAGTTCAATATAACTTTGCCAAAAGGAGATTATGCTGGAAAATCGGTAAGTACAATTGCATATCGCAGCAATTCAACACCTGTTTTTACAAGCTCAGATAATGGTAAATCAGTAACATCTGTTTACCCAAATCCAACAAATCAAAACATAATAGTTTCGTTTGGTATTGACAAGGTTAATGCTATTGAAATTTATAACGCAAACGGACAGTCTGTTTTTTCAAAGCAACTAAATAAAACAGCACATACATCTGAAAGCTTTGATATTTCAAGATTTCAGCGAGGAGTTTATTTCGTTAAAGTATATTCTGACAAAGGAGCAATACTTAAGAAAATAATCAAAAACTAAAACTTAAAGTTCTTTTATTTTAATATTCCGGAACTGTGTTAATCCTCCATGGTCCTGTAACCCGATATGACCTTCTTTTGCCATACCATAATATGGCTCATTTTTCCATTTACCCTTACTCTTTTGCTGCTTCCAATCATCACTCCAGAGTTCGTATTCCACAACTTTTTTATTATTTAACCAGTGTTCAACATGAGACCCATTTACAACAATTTTTGTAAAATTCCATTCTCCCACAGGTTTAACTTCTGCATTTTGGGGTGCATACATAGCATAATCAGCACCACTATACTGATCCTTATGCAAGGGATCCGGCCAGCCTTTACCATCTATCAACTGATATTCAGGACCCGATTTGTAAATGGCATCTACAACTCCCTCCTCAACATGATAGAATATCCCTGAATTACTTTGCTTATTAATTTTCCACTCAAGGGTAAGGATAAAATTTTTAAACTTCTTTTTTGTAATTATGTCGCCACCATGGTCACTTCCTTCTCCTGAATTCTGAAGGATACCATCGGTCACCTTCCATCCTTTAACCTCACCATCGTTAAAAAACTTCCAATTATCCAATGTTTTTCCATTAAACAGAAGTTGCCAGCCTTCATCTTTTTCTTTTTGGCTTAATACATTTATTTCATCTTTTGGCTGCTGAGTACAACTAATAAGCCCGGCCATAAAAATGAAGGCAATTCTAACAAGGTTCACTGATTTTTTTTTCATAATAATAAATTTTTGATTTTTACTAGATATTTGATTTTAAAGTATTTATTCTAATATCAGATTCACTTTGATTTTTTACCAAAAAAATACTAAAGCTTGTTTAAGTTCTGAAGATGTAAAATATTCTCAATGGTTGTTATTAGCGCATCTGCAATTCTTTTTGACCCTAAATCAGTAGGATGAACGCCATCGACTGTACATTCATAGTAGTCATCTCCAAGCACTTGTGAACCATCAAGAAAGTATATGTTCTTATCCCCTGCTGCTTTCCTATCATTAACTAAATTTCTTTGAAATTTTAGGTTTGACAATAACAATTCCTGATTGGATGTTCCAAAAGCATCGGAAAACCTGATTTTAGACATTATCAAAATAGGAGTATCAGGATGTTTTTCTCTCAAAATAGCAATAAAAGGACTTAGAGTATTGACAATAGTCTGATTTGCATTAGCCTCATAATCTAAAATGATAAAACCAATATTGGAAATTTGATTTATAAGATGCGCTAAGGCTGGTTCACCCCTTCCACTTCCTGAAAAACCAAGATTTACCAATTGTGCATCCAATTTACGACTAATTATATTGGAGTATGCCATTCCCGGCCTTGACACACATCCTCCCTGCGTAATAGACGTACCGTAAATTACAATTTTCCCGGAGAATGAAAATGCCGGTGCAGCTTGTATTATACTTCCTTTTTCCACGCCAATCTGCAATGAATTCACACCATTGTACAAAGGAAAGTTAATTGTAAAGTCATGAAATCCGGACTCATCTGACTTAAACAGTTCATTTTGATAACGAATGGCGTCGTAAGGGAAACGGGCAGTTCTCAGGTACCGCTGAAATCCATATTCCCGAATGTACAAATCAAATCCGCTTTGGCCTGTGGCTGCCATATGGTACATTCCTGATTTTTCCCTGAGCTCAACCTTTATCAAAATCCTTTTACTATTGGTACTAAACCTGACTTGCCCTCCTGCAGTATGGTAAGCCAGCCCATCAACGACTTCTGTGAGTTCCCACCGGGGATGAACGGGCAATCTCCTGTAAACACTATCATGGTTTATCCATTCAAATCCAACTAAACTAAATGGCTCTTTTTGTGCATCAAACCACACAATTTCATCGTCAAAAGTATTTTTCAGGGGTCTGTTTGAATCCGGTTTTAATTCCTGAGAACTCCCTGGGAAACTGAAACCAAGGAATATGATAAAATATTGAATAAAAATAATTTTTCTTGCCATCATACAAATTTCAAAGTTTTAATTGCTGCTTACCACTGATTAAATTTGTTTCACTTCCATTCCATACGAATTTTCCCGTCAACCCTTCCGGCAGAATAATTATCCCTTCAACACCTTTTTCTCTTTTTCGTTTTAATTTTATAATTATATTGCCTTTATAATGCGGCATTTTGGCATCAATAAAATCTAATCTCCCAAAATGTGGCTCAATAGTTACCGTTTTAAATCCGGGAGATTCCGGTTTAATACCACAAACGACTGACAAAAGATGGTAATTCGGACTGGCACTCCATGCATGGCAGTCTGATCTGGTGGGTTCAGGAGTCTCAGCAAAAGTTGTAAGTCCGATTTTTATCATCTTTTTCCATGGTTCCAATAAGCTGAGATAATCATCAGCCAAATTTGCAACCTGCAAGGCCTGAATCAAATAAAACTTAAAATATAAAGTAGTCTGAATCAAATCTTCATCCATGAGTATCTTTTTAAACAATTCAGCGTTTTCACTTTGATGCAACATACCTGTCAGGATGGCCAGGATGTTTGCATGCTGACTATATGAAGACTGTTCCGGAGTATCGGCAAGTAATCCTTTTTCCTCATCCCAACACTTTTCATAGGTGTTCTTTAACAAAGATTGTGAAAGCTCACGGTAATCCTGTGCCTGATGCTGGTTTCCAAATGCCTCAAACAGTTCCGAAGCCATTTGCAGGGCATGTACATACTGCAAAGTGATAATTGAAGAGTTGCCTCCGATGGCTCCTTTAGGCGTTCCTCCTACTGGCTTATGACTATTCCAGGGACCAAAAGACCAATCCACAAAATTCCACCAATCCATGGGCCCCAGCATACCGTTTTTATCAATCTTTTGCCTGTACCAGTACAAAACATTTCGAATCCCATTCAAATACTTTTTTACAAATTCCGTATCATCCCTGTTCATCCAGAAATCATGTACCATTTCAATCCAGAACAATGAAAATGGAGGTATTACCTGTGGCTGGGAAGAGGGGAACCGACTTTGGGTCAGCCCCATTGGAAGTTGCGAGTTATTAAACTGCTCAATGGCATTTCGCATCAGGCGGTCATCTCCGGCAACATAAAGTGAAATTAATGCCTGTATCCGGGTATCTCCGATATATTGCAGCTGTTCATAATAGGGACAATCATAATAAGTTTCTCCGGCACACAACCGTGCAGTTCTCCAGCCTACACTCCAAATGGCTTGTAATGAAGAATCACTGCTTTTAAAAAATGCCTTTTCTTTAAAAGGATATGCCGTAAAATACCCGTAGAGATCTTCGATAACCAATGGCTCATTCTTTGTTTCCACAATGATCTCCAGGTAACGATATGTTCTGAACCAAAGAGGTTGAAAGTGTCTGGCTTTTCCCCCATCGGGCATGAATCTGTCTGAATAATAACTCAGCATCACCTTGCCTTCAGTCAGATTACGATTTCCCTTAATCCCGTTTTTGTCAACCAGTGCTTCAGCATAGCTTAGCTCTATTGTGGCACCCTTTCCTCCGCTAACAATAATCTCAGGATAAGCTGTTGTTAGAAATGTCTGATCAAGTGAAATTTTCACTTTACTATTTGCATGAACTCGCAAAGGAGATTTCCCTTCCAGAAAATATTTTCCAACTTGAATATTATCAGCCTTTTCCACTTCCTTAATCCGCTGAAATTTGTATTCCATAAACGGGATATTCCCTGGAGTCAGTCCCCAGTCCCAAAAAGTAAATTTACCTCTGGGTATACCACTACCCAATACCCTGGGGACTTTCCATTCTTTATCATCAAAATCAAGCGTTTCCCATCCATACGGATATTTTGAGCCATCTACTTCCTCTCCCGGACCGACAGATGTCTGAGAAGCAGATATGGGCTTATAAGCTTCATTTTTATATACTCTCCAGCTATTACCAGTATTTACTATCTCCTCCAAACTCTGGTTTCCCTGAACAATAAAAGCGGTTTTGTTTGACATCTGTGCCAGGGGACTATCTTCTCCAAAATTCCAGACAACCGCTGCAAAAACATTCTTTCCAGTCTTTAAATATTTTGCAATATCTATAGTTTCAAACCGCCAGTGCGCAAGATCACCACGGGCCGGACCTTTACAGACTTCTGTTTCGTTTACAAAAAATCTGTAACGATTATCACCGGAGATGTGGACAATAAATTCATCGGGTTGCTCCTGTAAATTAAAATTTTTTCTAAAATGAAATACTCCAAAATCGGTCAGTGAAACACCCGGATAAGTAATCCATAGTGCTTTCCATTTACCATTCAATAATGCAGGATTTATTTTTGCAGACTCCTGTCCATGAGTAGCCAGAGAAAACAACTGAAAAATAAGAATCCATAAAAATGACAACTCCGGTATATATTTAATTTGTCTCATTAAGTCAACAGTTAGTTTATTAGTCCGGAATTTTTCATCCAATTAAACAGTGGTTCCATCCACTCGTTCGTTGGTAGTTTTAACACAAAACCATGATTCCCTTTTGGATAAAGATGCATCTCTGCCGGGATTTTATTCCAAATTAACGCCTGATAAAAACGAATACTATTCTCAACCGGCACAACCGTATCATCTCCGGTATGTGTCAACCATGTTGGAGGAGTGTTTTTATTAACTTGCATCTCGTTTGAAAAGAGTAAAATATTTTCCGGATCAGGAAATTTTCCAAGTAAATTCATTCTGGATCCTTTGTGAGTTAATTCATCTTTCATACTGATAACCGGATAAACAAGGATCATAAAATCCGGCCTTAAATTAGTTTTCTTAAGATTCTGAATATATGATTTATTAAAGTGAGTCCCCGCCGTTGATGCTAAATGTCCCCCGGCAGAGAATCCCATAATTCCAATTTTTTCAGGATTGATATTCCATTCATCTGCATGCTCCCGAACTACTTTAATTGCCTTTTGAGCATCTTGCAGAGGCCCGATTGCTTTATCAACCATAATCGAATCGCTTGGCAAACGGTATTTTAAAACAAAAGCTGCAATGCCTCTGCTTAAAAACTCTTCAGCTATTTTAATACCTTCCATTTTATAGCTTACAAATCCATAGCCACCTCCCGGGCAGATAATTACAGCAGATCTGGTTGCTATTTCTTTATCAGGCAAATAAATTGTCAATGTAGGTTTTGAGGTTTTTTCGTACCCGTAAAACTGACCATCAACCATCATTTCAATTTCTTTCATCTGGTATGGTTTACTATTGGGGATGGCTCCGGAATAGAGAGGAATTATTTCTTGCGCATTTAAATTTAATACAAGAAAAACAAAGAAAATTAATGTGATTTTGTACATGATTTTTAATATTAAACTATTTTTTTGACTATTAAGTTTTATAATTTTTGTTAACAAACTTTTTTTTTCAATAATGAAATCTAAAATTCACTAATCATTTCCCTTCCTTCCATCCATGCAATCATATTAAGTACAAGGTAATTCCAGTTTTGGAATCCGGGGTGTAAAATTGGTTCCCCATTTTCAGGATTATAATACTCGTGCATTGTTCCGGTTTTTTCTAAATCCTTTCCAAAGAGTATTATGGTTTTTATTGCCAATTCTTTTGCTTCTTTATCCAATCCATAATTCACAAGTCCTTTCCAGGTTAGATAATTTGAAATTCCCCAGATGGGGCCCTGCCAATTTGATGGATTTCCACTTGCTTTGAGGTTGTACATCTTTTCCATTTTAGAAAGCGTTCTGATTCCATATGGTGCATTAAATGTTTTTTTATTATTAAATTGCTTTAACACCGCACGTGCCTGGTCAGGTGTAGCAATTCCTGCCCACAAAGGAAGAAAATTAGTCCAAAAATCAAGTCGCTGAATTACACAATTATAATCGCGGGGATTACCACTGTGCAACCTCCACCCATCAGCATGAACCGGAAGCAAATTTAAATCAACACTATAAAAAGATTCATCCCTCTCATCCCAACAATTCTCCTGAATTGCATCTTTTAATTTTATTGCTTCTTTTTCATATTCATTTGTTCTTTCTTCAAAATCCAATTGTTTAGCAATGTATGCCATGGCTTTTAGCTCTTTGTAAACAAGACTGTTTAAATAAATAGAACCCGAGCTTTTATTAGGGCGGAAGAATGTATTTGGATCGTTATCAACACCTATATAATGGTCTGTTGTCCAAAAATATAATCCGGTAGTCGTATTTCTGCGATGCAATCTGTAATTTTCGATAAAAAATTGAAGTTTAGCAAACTTATCTCTCAACCACTCTGCATCACCATTATTTATCTGAACAAGAAAAGCAGCATGCTGAGCTAAGATAGGTTTATGCATATTTTCTGAATATATGTCGTTTGGTTTCAGGAAACCACTCATCAATTCGCTGTAGGCAGAATCTTTCTGAATCACAATAGGAATCCATCCGTCAATACTGGTATTTTCCAGGAAGTTTAGGATACAGCCTTGCTCGTATCTAACAATCTCTTTTTTGTCTTTAGGACTACCTGTTTCTAGTAATATCTGACGTAATGCTACGTTTGCAAAATATGAATCCCAATCCCAAAGTTGATCGGAATAAGTTGCTCCAGGAGTTAAAAATGGATATTTAAGATTTCCTCCCGGCTCTCTATACATTTTTTTGAAACCTTTATAAACATGTTTCTGTATTACATTTGAATATTTTTCCCAATCATGGTTCTGCGCATTAATATTACTGAGATTAACAAATAATATCAAAAGCATAAATACTATTATTGTTGAATTCTTTTTATTCATATTATTCTAATTTTTTGTTATTGCTGTTAGTTTTAAGTTTTTATACTGGATAGCACAATCAAACGTACCGGGTGTTTCCCAACCCATATTGGTAGTTGTTATGTACATATCCTCGTATTTAGATTCTTTTAGAAATCCTCGTTGCTGAGCTGTGATAAAAGCATGATGAATAATGCCAATAATATCTTTTGATATTTTAATCCAATTACCATTTTTAGCACTTCCACTATAAATACTTTTACTTGCTGTACTAAAAATAAATTTATTTGAAGCATCTTCTTTTCCTAAATCCTTTGCTGCATATTCAGCAATCTCATCATAGCGATAATCGTACAGAGGTAAGCCAAACCAAATAAAATCGCCATAAGCTTTTGAGCTTTGATTTTTATTTTGAATTGTTAAGTAAACTGTAAATTGTGTCGTATGAATTTCAGGATTAAATGAGTCCTGACTCATCTTCATCTCACTAAATAATAGCCTGAAGTCAAGATTAAAATATAGTGTTTCGATATTACTAACAGACTGTGGAGTTTCAAATTGTTGCTCAAGTAATATATGAGGCCAATTTTCTCCGAATTTTCTTGGAGCCAAATATTCTTTTGAGCCAAACATCTTCATCGTTACTTGCGTTGAACCATCAACCGCCTTAAAAGCAATACTTTTCCCTGAATTTGAATAGGTAATCCCATTATCGCCATTTACCCGTTTGGCATCTTTAAGATCGAATCTGCTTCCCCATTGTGCCAATTTCCAAATTTGAGTATTTTTACTTTGTCCAAAAGGATAAAGTACCCTGGTGATTTCAGTTTTACTGGAATTTGAACCTTCCAATCCTATTCCATTGATGTAATTAGCATCTTCTATAATTTCAACAACACCACTCTTTGCAGATGAGCTATTTTTACAGGCATAAAACCCAAAGGCAGATAGCAAAACTATGAGTAATAATATTTTTCTCATAATATCTTATTTTTTTCAACGATACTTGATGTCAAACTGGTAAATATCAACAGCAACATTATATGTTCCCGGTGTCTCCCATCCAATATTTGATGCTCCTATATACAGATCTTCCCACTTCGTTTTCGTAAGATAATGACGCTCCTGAGCCAAGGCAAATGCATCGCGGAAAATAGGCAGCACATCAATATCCACATCAAACCTCTTGTTTACTTCTGCTTTCCCAAAATCAGACATAAGAGGTTCCATATCCGGCATATAAATAAAAGCTCCGGTATTATTTTCCTTCCCGCCATCCTGAGCAAAATAAGCAGGAGTATAATCATAACGGGTATCATGAAAGTCAAATCCAAACCAAATATAATGACCAAAATCTTCTGATGATTTATTTCGATTCTGAATGGTTATAAACCACTGAAATTGTGCTGCATGTAGGTTCTGGTTGTATTTTCTTGGAGGTATTTTATCTTCTATCTTAGTTACCATATAGTCAACCATCATATGTATTTCTTCTTTATCAGATATTTTCAAAATTTGCAACTCTGACAGAGAATATTCGCAAAGAAGAGCAGGCCAGGGCTCATAATACATTCGTGGATTACTGGTAATACCATTCTTTCCGTATTCGGTACTGGAGTTTAGCTCCAATGTTAAAGTTCCGGTTTTTGTATCTACAGCAATTCTGTTACCCTCTGTACCCACCCGGTATTCATGCCGATCATCTACGAAACTATAAGTAGCCGTCATTAAGTCATTGTTAATGCAATTCCACTGACCGATCCTCCACACCGGAGTACCAGTTGCTTTGCCATCATAATCTAATGTACCAACAGCTTGCCCATTTCCTTCTTCTACAGAACCCACAAAAAATCCATTCTCATACAATTTATCAGTAAACAGGGAATCGTATTCAGGTTCGGGTTCAATCGGGTCTATCTTCTTATTACAGGAAACTAAAAACAATAATCCAACAATTACGATAGAAAAAAAAGACAGTTTATTCATTGATCGATTTATTATTAACTATTCAACTGAAATACAAATTTTTAACATACTTATGAGGCACAAGGCACTATTGTCAGATCAAACCACCTTCTGAGCATCATGCAGCCCATCAGCTGACGATTCAGCATCTCCTATTTGCCGACAATAATTACATTGTCATCTTTTGCAACAAAGAGCCTATTTGAAGCATTCTTGCTGACAATACCCGGAGTTTCACTAAGCCCCAGACCTTCTCCTTTTTTTATTATTGAATTGTTGCCTGTTAATACTCTAAATCTTTGATTTTTGTCAACAGAAAGATAACCTCTTGTTAACACTCTTCCCATGCTATTTATAAGTATGTCATCAAGAGCAACACCATATATTTCCTTATCGTATTTCGTTGCTTTTCTAATTGCACCTGATTTTTCTTTGAAAACAACCATTCCATTAAGTATATTTTCATTTGCTCTCACCGTATCTATGCAATCAGAAAACCCGGGATAATAATCGTTTCCAACAGCCCAAAGTGAAATTTCTGCTATATCGCCTATCACGACCCGGATTTCTTCAATTATTTGTGCATTAGAGAAAGCTGCAGGTTTATCATCATTATTTAATCCTTCTCCAATATAATTTTCATTAAACTCAATATTGTATAATTTACCATCGATAACAACTCCCAATGTCTTAGGCTCTTTAGAACAATCTCCAAGTCGTTTCCCTAACGATTTAATGAACATTTTATTAAAAGTAACCTCATCTCCAACATCCAAATGACCAATTGCATAACTCTTGATATCCTTTATACCATCACGATAAGAATAGCCATCTTCATGAACTTCTCCATTATATAGTGTTGTTTTCTCAGTTTTACCCTCCTCGCTGATAATAACGGGGAATGCAGAACTATTGGGATCGAAACGAACTGTTCCTCCATTGCTTTTCGATACTATTTTTAATGCAAAACCTCTAAAATTTGGTTTCCATAAAAAAGAGCTATTACCATATCCATGAATTTTTAAATCACAATGGTTGTAGTGTTGATTCTCAATTCCGGTTGAGAGATAAGGCCAATCATGCGCTATAAATACATATCCTTCATTCCAGCTACAATTAACTATAAGTATATCGTCTTTTTTCTTACTACCTAGGCTTTCTATAGTCGCAACATCTTTTTTACTTCCCGTTGCAATAAATTCACAGTTCTTATAAACAAGCTGCGAATTAGTTTTAAAATCTTTATTTGTATGCATTGCCAACGCTCTGGTTGTTGACTGCAAAATTGAGTTTTCAACAACTAATGTTTGTCCATCAGACATTCCAAGACCAAGCGGATGAGGAGCCGGCCAATTTGTTGCATTGTTACTATTTCCCCAGTGAATAATTTTAGTATCATTTATTCTTGTATGTGCATTTGCCATTCCTAGCTGGCTGCCATCAATGTGAATTGGGTAACGTATATCTTTTGCAGTTATCGTAACACTTTCAATATTTGCTTCATTTGCATTCCAAAAAAGAGTTTGGTATGAACCGTATGAAAAATTTTCACCTAAATCATCTGGTAATTCTCCTGTGATAATAACACTATCCCTGTTTGTTCCTTTAATCGAAACAAAATCTTTCCCTCTTATAAAAGCATAATTACCTTCTCCACTTCCTTCACTATTAAAATCTTTTATTGAAGATGCCTTATAGATCCCAGGGTAAATTATTATTTTATACTTGTTATATGCTGATGCGTCTTTAATACTTTCAATGGCATTTTGAATACCTCTATTTCCTGAAAAGTCACAATCTTTACCAGGTACTCCATTAATTTTCACTACTAGTGTTTTTACAACCGAAGATTGGGCAAATACAAAATGGCCTATTAATAGGATTGTAAGAATTAAAAATATGTTTTTTTTCATATTTCTTTATTATTATTGAATTATTATGCGTTTTTGCTTTATACTAAGGTCTGCTGAAAAACACTAAACCCCTAAATATAAATGCCTTATATAAATCATTGCCGTTTACAGGGCAAGCTTTTTTACTAAATGAACAAATAAGCTTCCATTTTTTTGTTAGTCTGTGGCACATCATCTTCTTCGTTGGTTTCATTATCGCATTATTTATATACAGCTTCGCCCTGCCGCCTGGAATCTAAAGTTCCACAGACTTTTTCAGCAAACCCTATGCTAGTCATTCCATTGTGATTAGTTACGGATCAATTTTTACCATATCTTACCTTATAAGGTTAATCCTCTGCGAAAACGCCCTGCTTTCTGTTTTTAGTTTTATAATATATATTCCAACTGGCTGATTATTTGCGTTCCAGCTGAATTGATATGCCCCGTTAGTAAATTTTCCAACTGCAAGTCTCTCTACAAACCTGCCCTGTATATTGAATATATCAAGGTGCATTTGTGTATTTACCGGCAGATTTACCTGAATAGAAGTAGAAACATCAAATGGATTAGGCTGTACGCTTAAAATATCATTACCATTCATTGATGATATTGAGGCACCCATGACAGTGCCAGTATGAAGATATAATACCACATCGATTCCTGACCATGGGGATACCAGCAATTTATCTCCTCCACTGTGGTTGAAATATGCCTTTTGTGTCATTCCATTATCAGCACGCATCCATAAAAGAGTAAATTCACCGGCAGGCAAATCATTAATTGTTAAAGAAGCCGTTGTCCCAGAACTTATGTCAGCGCCTTTGCCACTATTGGCAGCATTCGGATGATAAATAATAAAATCTGATTTTGTTTGAGTATGCATAACTTTCGGTCTGCCTGCCCCCCTGGCAGCAGAACTAACACAATCATCATCCGGGAAATATTCTGCAAGATCAATAGAATTATCCATGAAAAAGTTCTTTACATGAATGATATTATCCAATCCTTCAAGTGAACTTTCGCTGTAAGGTACAATATCATCCCAAACACCTCCATAACATGCCGATCCTCCTGACAATGTCCATGCCCAGATTAATCTTCTAAAGTATATGGCAGGATGGTCCGGTTTTTTATATGTCTCATACCTGTCCTCACCACAAAAAACAGGGGCAGAATAATTCGTATAATTATATACCTGATCCGCCGGAAGAGCATCAAGCGTTTCCAGATGAAACAGAGTAGCCCAGTCTGCATCCGGGAAATAAAAATCATCTCCACGAATGCCACCGGCAGTAATGAGATTGTCCCATGGATCATTATTCATCAGGTATTCACCAACTTCATTGGCCATCTCCACATTGTGAGGGTTAGATTGACTATATTTATAATCATTTACTATTTGCCACATTACTTCCGGAAATGCAGCATAACGTGCCACCATATATTTCAAAATCCGATTATGCTGTGCAGTGCTGAGATTGTACCAAAATGTTTCATCACTCAGCCAACCTGTATTGCATCCCGGCAACATAATAAGCTCAACATACATATCCGGATAATTATCAAGCATCCAGATTAATCTTGTATCATTTATTTGAAAATTATGAATATTCATTTTATCGAAATCACCATTTTCAAAAAGACGATTCCATTCAACCAGGGCACCAATCATTCCTGCACGAATTAGTGTCACTCCCATATTCCATGCATCCCTGATGAATTCCTGCCATTTATTATAATCATCATGAAAAATATAGTAGGGCGTATCTCCGATATTTAAGAACCATTCCCCGTTTTCAGTTGTCAATGCCTTACTGTTTTCAGTGTGGGTTTTAAGCTTACCCCTTAAATCAGAATGAACAGCAGAGAAGGAACCACTTTTATCGTCCAAACCAGCATCTCTTGAAGAGACTGATTTCCACAACCAGGTTCCGGTTTCATCAATATAACATCTTGCATGCCAAGTATTTTCGCCATCATAAAAGGCATCTACAGTTACAGGCAACCCTGAAGGGGAAGTAAAAGTAACCTCACATGGTACATCAAACGGGTTTGGCACTGTACCATCACCCATCAGACTTATTTCATGAACTCCGAATTTTTGAGCCGTTTCAGACCCTCTGCTGAAATTAATCGCAAAAATTTCATGAGCAAAAAAACTCAAACAAACCAATAAAAATATTTTTTTAATACCAGAAACCATTTATTTCTTATTGTTGATTCTCAAACATCATCCTGAATTTTCACCTTCATTGAGTTATTTTAACACTTTTAAGACGGATGCCTTTTACCCTGATTGCAGCATCAAATGTACCCGGCACTTCCCATCCGAAATTCATTGAAGTGATTATTATATCATCCAGCGTTGTATTTTTAAAAACATCATGTTCTTTCATTGCCTCAAGTGCTCTTTTTATCAGAGGTTTTATATCAATCCGGGTTTTATGCCAGTTCTCATCATGTAAACTCACATTACCCCAAATTGTATTTTCAGGTACTCCGTATATGAAGGTACTTGTACCAATATCCCATAGCACAACTTCATTATACCTTAGAATCGGGTACCTGAAATCAAATGAAGGAAGACCAAACCATATTCTTTGATGATAATCTACTGAGTTTTTATTGTTATTCACCAACATAAAGTAGAATGGAGATTGAGCAGTATGAATGGACGGATTGTAAGTTCTGGCCGTCATTTTGTTTTCACACTTTTCAAGTTTTATTTCCATGGAAAAATCCAAATGGTCTGCCTCTCCTACATTCGGGCTTTCATCATGAAAATTCTGTGATATTAACAGATGAGGCCAGGATTGCCCATTCAGCCTCGGGCTTTCATATTCCTTACTGGCATCCACTTCAAGCCAAAGAGAATGATCAGGAAATAAGGCTATCTTTTTACCTTCATTTGCATACTCAATACTACCATTTATACCATTTATTGGTGTTGTATGCGCCAGATCATATTTACTATTCCACTGTGCCAGTATCCAAACAGGATGTGAACCATCTTTTCCGAAATCAAGTGTATCAAGAAAGGTTTTTTCAAATCCGCCCCCCTGCTGAACAATAGCAGGATCCAGGGGGGTCAGAGCAAAACCTTTTTCAAACTGAATGTCCCGAATCACTTCCGTATAAACAACACTATCAGAGCTTTGGGTGATAAAAACCTTGTCACCTCCGTACCCTGTATTCCCTTCACTCGTAATTACATATGACCGAACGTGGTATGCAGTACCAGGTAATAAACCGGTAATCAGACTGGAAAAAGGACTATCTCCAGGTCCATCTGAGGTTTTTGAATCTTCAATAGAAGGATTAAAATTTTGACTCCAGCATACTCCTTTTGCAATAATTTGTATTCCATAACTTTCTGTAATAACTCCTCCGCTTGTTGCTGAAGTATTTGTTATTTCAGTAGCATTATTTGTAGTAAGAAGGGGAACAAAAAGAGTTGTAAAAACTTCATTGTTTCCATAAGCTATTCCTCCATTATTGATAGCAAAAGCTCTCACATAATAAGTTGTACCTCCGGCCAGTCCTGAGAGTTCTGAGGTGTACTTATCTAGTCCGGAAGAATCAACAGACTTTGCGCCTCCATCAGTAGGATCCATAATTGTGTCCCAGCAGATCCCCCGGGTTGATATTGAATTTCCACCATCTGAAATAATTTCACCTCCGCCAAGGGCAGTTGAACCAGTTATTGAAGTAATACTTAAAGTTTCCACAGTTGCTACAACTGTTGCAGGAATATTTTCATTTTTGCAAGATAGAAGAACCATTATCAAAACCAGCAACTTAAGAATATTCATTATTCCACTTTTCATCTTTTTACTTTTTCACTTAGTAAGCAATGCCCCTTGTTCCATGCAGTTATCCTGAAAACTTCAAAACAAAAGATTGTTTTATCCTGTCTAAATTCACCTTTTATGTTGAAAGGCATTTGAATGTTATTTACTATATATATTTGGAATCCATTTATTATCAATTATATTCTTATTAAAAAGTATATCTGATCCCAAAATCACTTGTCCATCCGTAGCTTTCTAGGTGAATAGGCCTTGAATCTCCTTTCATATACTGTTCTTCCTGTATATTGTTGATATTAGCAATACTAAACAACAGTTCCAGCCCTTTTACAGGCAATGTCAATCTGCTTTGGAAATCCCACCTGACAAACGCAATCTTATCAACATGCTTCTCTACAGCCCCACTAAGACTGATAGGTATATCACTTATATATTGAAATGAAATCCAGGAATCAAATCCTTTGTAACTAAAGCCAAGTGATGCGTTTGCCAGATGCGAAGGCTGGTTAATCATAGGACCGGTAAAAGCAGAATCCACTCTGACTTTATTATAAATAACTCTTCCTGTATCGGTGGTATCGACAGATACCATAGTTACTTCTTCCCATGGATATTTGGTTTTATTATTTATGTAAGAGTAATTCAATGATAAAGTAAAAAAGTTAAATGGTTTCGGCAAATACCAGAAGTTGGTCTGCCATTCAGCTTCAAACCCTTTTACAGTTACATTGTATTTATGATTATAATATCCTGTAACATCCACCACATCAAATTCAGAAAACGGAGGTATAGGTTCATCCTCTGCCAGCCGTGTCCAGGTCCTATCCCATATTTTATCCTTTGCTTTTTTATAAAAGCCATTTATCGAGAATAATCCGACTTTCTTGTTATGAAAAGCTATGTTAAAATCGTAGTTAGTCCATAATTCCGGCCTTAATTGCGGATTTCCGGATTCGTATTTATAAGGAGTATTCACATTATCTACATAAACATAAGGCACAATCATGTTAAATAACGGCCTGTTCAGGGTCTGGGTAAAAGACCACTGGAATTGCAGGCTTTTCAATGCTTTGTATTTCAAATGAATCATAGGTAGAAAGTAGTCATTTCCCCGGTTTGCAAAGGTCTCATACCCCGGTATCTCAATGGTTTCATTTAATCTATGTTCCACATACCATGATTTCATATCTGCATTAACTTTTTCATACCGAAAGCCCGGCACAAGTGTTATTTTATTCCCAATAAAAAAAGTCGGCATCACATATCCGGCATAGTAACTCTGATTAATCGAGTAGTCATGTGCCACACTTGGTCTGGGTAGAATGTTACCCATAGCAATCTCAAAACCAAAAAGTGGTCCCCAAACTTTTGGGCCCTGCGCACGGTAATAGTCCATCATAGGGATCCAGTAGTTATATATCTGATTAATTTTATTCACATCAGGATACCAACCAAAAATATATCCTTCACCCAGGAAATTATCAATGTTACCGCCGACCATGTTTTCCATGGAAACAGCTGAATTATCATTTAGAGTGGTCCATTCCAGACCCTCTGTCCAGTTAATCCCGTCACCTGTGGTTCTTTTTCCGGTTATAAAATCCTGAAATACATTGCTATGCCAGACAATTTGATCAAAATCCCTATTTCTTTCTTTATGCTTATACTGTCCTCCCATCTTAAGCTCCAATAAAATGGCGTCCGTGATCTGAAATCGGCGGATCAGGTCTATATGTGCTTCATACTGAGCTTCATTCTGCTCATTAAGATTCTTCTGAAAATTGGGGGCTATTACTGATCTCCCGCCAAGCCCGTAGGTTCGCAAATTTTCCCGGGTTTGTTCATTATTGGCCATCCTGAGGATCTCTGCCAATGGCTTACTTCTGTCAGTCTGATCCAGTGAGCCTTTATAAAATCCCTGATAGCTCCTTACATCAACATTTCGGATTTCACTCCGGTTTTTTGATATTGTATATGAACCTCCATAAATAATCTTAAGTTTTCCTGCGATTTGTGTTCCATGTATGGTTCCTGAATACACATTGGTCCTTCCTGCAATATTCTGATCTACATTATAAAACACCTCTCCTGTAAGGGGTAAATATGTCTTGCTAATTATCGTACCATCATTTTGCGGATTGGAGGCAAAAAAGTTAGAGAACCTGATGGTTGAACCTGGAGAAAAGTGATAATCCAAGACAAGTGTCCCGGAATTCCGGTGGACGATCCTTGAAACATCAGTAAGCCCGATAAAAGTATTATATAATGGAACATATTCACCTTCAGGGCGAACTCCGGATTCCCAGTCGTAACTTGCATCCAGTTTCTGAGTACTTCGGTTTGTTCTTTCACTGGAAAGATTCAGTTCTACACCCAACCTGTTTTGAAAGAAACGATCACCTATTTCAAATGCTAATTTAAAGTTTTTAAAATCATTATTCTGTGCATTATATCCTCCCTGAATCATGATATTGCAATTAAAACTGTCTGGAGCTGTTTTCAATATCATATTGACCGTACCAGCAACAGAATTTGCATCCATATCAGGTGTAATGGATTTGTAAACCTCAATTCCCTGGAGGGAATACTGCGAAATTCCAGACAAGCTGGCTGACCTGGAATCACCAGTGGCCGACGGAAGCTCAATACCGTTCAGTGTAACATTATTGTAACTGGATGGCATCCCTCTAATTATGATGTTACTGGCTTCGCCACCCGACCTGGTAACGGTGATTCCGGGAAGGCGCCCGATGGCTTCAGCTGCATTGGCATCCGGATTCTGACGGATTCTGTCAGGAGCAACCACATTCGTTATTGCTGTGGAAGACAACTGCTGATTGATGGCTGCCATCTGACCTTTTGCCTGACGAGTTACTACAACTTCTTCTAAATTACGGGAGTAGCTTTTTAATGAGATATCCTGGTGAACATTTGTATTTGCCTTGCCAAGATTGACCTGGAATGTTTGTTCTCTGTACCCAACATATATAACCTTCACAACAAATCTTCCATCAGGGACAGATCGTATCATATACTTTCCATTCAAATCGGAAATTCCACCAATTTTGGATTTTAAAGGGATTTCAATACCATTGTTGATTGAATCGGTCAATACAATATTAGCATATTGTAAAGGGTTTCCTTTCTCATCTGTTATCTTTCCACTGATTATATTTTTTTGCATCTCTTTTTTATTCCCTGATTCAGGAATATCACTATGTTTATTGCTAACTATTACGATCTGGCGCTTATACAACTTATAAGTATTTTTTGTTTCTTTAAACACCTGATCAAGAATTGTCTCAACCGTTCCATTTTTTACTTCCACATTTACTCTTCGGTTTAGATCAACTGATTTCTCATTATAAAGCAGAATAAAATCACTTTTTTCTTCAATTATTTGAAAAACTTCACCTACAGTCACATTATTTAATTTAAGATTAAATTTTATTCCCTGAGAATAACTATCTACTGACAATGAACATGCAGTAAAAACAAATACAGTGAGTAGCTTTATCTTCAATGAAATTTTTCGCATACCTTCTGGTAATCACAAATATTTCCAGTATTTTTTATAGTTTTGCAAAGTTTAGATTAAACGTAAGTTTAAATTTACATGAAAACCGGAGGGCCTGCACGCTCACCGGTTTTCGTTTTTATTATGTATGAAATATATATTATTTAGTTCCCGTCCATAAAGTCAGTATTTGATTCAGAATGCTTGAGTTCGAGGCTTACTAAGTTTTTAAAATCAAGGAGTTTTCTTTCGTAAATAACTATTTTAAAGACGAGCATAACAAAGAAATCAGACATAATGGATAAACACTATTTAGTTTTGCTCAATATAAATAGTATCTCCATTCATCCGATATTCAAATTTAGCCACATCATCCAAAGCATTCATTACTTCCCCCAATGATTTTTTTAAATCAAGCTTTCCTGAGATTAACTGTGTATAATTAAAGTTTCCCGGTATCTTAATATCAACATTATAGTACCTCTCCAACTTTGCAAAAACAACCTGCAAACTTTCTTGTGAGAACTGCAACCATCCCTCGGTCCAGGTAATATATTGATCAGCACCTGGTTCATATGAAACTTTCACTTCATTATTCTGCATATCGAAACTTGCCTTTTGGTAAGGCTTTAAAACAACTTCATTCCATCTCAGCCCCAAAGATGTTTGTCTTCTTACAGCAACACTTCCTTCTAAAAGTATGGTTTCAATACTCGCATCATTGGCATATGCTGATACATTGAAATGGGTACCTAAAACTTTAATATTTATTTGACCGGCACTCACGATAAATGGTTGCTTTTTATTTTTAGCTACTTCAAAATAAGCCTCCCCCTGAAGAAACACCTCCCTGTTTTCTCCTGTAAACCGTGAGGGGAATGCAAAACGAGTACCTGCATTGAGCCAAACCTTAGTACCATCTGATAGATAGAGTACCGACTTTTCTCCAAAAGGAATGACAAGCTCATTCATCTGAACTCTCTTACCAGACCGAACTTCTAATTTTGACAAATCAATTACACTGTCATTATTTATTACCAGTTTATTGTCATTTTTCAATAAAATTTTTGAATTATTTGTTTTTAAAGCAATTTGCTCACCATTAGAAAGGACTAATCTGGCCTCATTATTATGATTTATTATATCAGAATATGTAAACTGATATCCACTATCCCTGGCCCCAAAATAAACATAACTGAGTGCTCCAATGCAAAGAATCAGAAAAAATGAAGCTGCCCAATACAATGACCTCCGAATTTTCAAGGTTTGAGTTTTCCTTTTATGAGAATGATCAAACCGCTCAATGTTTTGCCACATTTTTAACACTTCCCTTTCATCCAAAATATTGGATGTGTCACGCAATGACAGAACTATTTCACGGGCTCTTTTTACTTTTATTCTGAATTCAGGATTTTTTTCAATGAAAATTTTCCATTCCTGATCTTTTTCACCATTTAGAATCCACGCAAAAAATCGTTTATCGTCCGCAAGTTCTTCAATACTGTATTTAAGATATCTTAATTCCATTAACGATTATTATTTACTATAACTATTTGTTTAAAAACCATATTAATACATATACATTTTAAATAGTTCCATTTATTATAAAAAGAGAACTAATGATACTTTGTGGACAAAAAAATAAATTATTCATTTAAATAGGACTATTTTATAAAACTTAATAATTGTATTAAATTTAGCTTTCAGATAAATATTGCTTTAATACTTTTAATGCTCTAAAATTTAGTTTTCTTGCAGAGTCGTATTTTAATGACATGATTTCACAAATCTGTTCATAACTAAAATCACAGGTAAACCGGTAAAAAAGTATTTCACGCTGCTTTTGGCTTAATTTCCTTATCCCTCTTTGAACCATCTTCTCTCGGCTGGTTAATTCTTCCTTACCATTCAATTCCTGTTCCGAAAAACCCACACTTTCAGTTCCTGAAATATTTTCTACCTCCGAATCCACATACAAAGGTTGTTTTTTAAGGTTTTGCAACAGTTTTCTTCTAAAAGACACAATCAGATAAAACTTAATATTATCCGTATCCCCCAAATTCTTACGGGTTCTGAGTAAATCAAAAAATAAATCCTGGATGGTATCCTTAATTAATTCGTCGTCTTTTGAAAATTTCTTTCCGTACCTGAAAAGAAGCTGTACATGTTGGTGATATATATGAGAAAGTGCATAATTCTCACCTTTTCTAAAATCCGCCCATATCTTTTTTTCAGAATTCATTTCCATTTTCAAATCTCAAAGTTAATTTAAAAATGCTTAAGTACTATTATTAAAGTCGTTCCGGATTAACTTAAAATTCCGCATATTTTCATTCCAAATTTATCTTTAAGCATGATTTACAACCATTTCCAACCTGGATAATTCATATTAAGTCTGATAAAAAGTCTATATTCAAAAATATTAAAATTATTTCTTTTCCCACTTTAGCCAATTTTTAATATATTGTCTAACTTTTGACTTTCCGGTGGCAAAAAGTATCTAGAAACAGAAATGCATTTAAGATTTCATATCTCAATTCTACTAGGCACTCTTTATGCCTTAATGTGTGGGTATTCAGGTGCATCTGAGCCTCTTGTAATAAAAAAAATCCAAAAAGATATTGTTTTTGACGGATCTCCTTTTGAAGAGGTATGGAATGAGGTAACACCCATACCAATGATAATGTACATGCCTAATTTTGGCGATAAGCCTACTGAGAAAACAGAAGTACGTATGTATTACAATGCTGATTTTCTTTATGTTTCCGGAAGGCTTTATGATAAAGATGCATCCAAGATCAGCAATCTGTCAAAAAAAAGAGATGAATATTCTGGTAATAGCGATGGGTTTGGTATCATCATCGACAGTTTTAATGATAAGGAGAATGCCTTGGCCTTCCTGACATACCCTTCCGGTACACGAATGGATTTCACTGTTTTCAACGATGCAGTTGGAGGATCTGGCCGGATGCCTTTCAATGAAAGCTGGAATACCTTCTGGGATGTGAAAACAATTATTAATGAAAAGGGGTGGTTTGTAGAAATGCGAATTCCTGTTTCCAGCTTACGTTTTCAGGAAAAAAACAATGAGGCAGTTATGGGCCTTATTATCTGGAGGTGGATACCCCACAAAGATGAAATGCAAATATTCCCTGCAATTGATCCTAAATATGGTGAGTTTGCAAGCATGAAACCCTCAAAAGCCAGAGAAGTTACTTTCAAAGATATAAAATCCAAAAAACCCATTTATTTAACGCCTTATTTATTAACAGGTTTTGATCAGCAATCCGTTCTGAATAATACGGAAACATTTTATGAACAGGAGAATAGACCCATATTTAAATTTGGTGGTGACCTGAAATACGGAATCAACCCAAACCTCACTTTAGACCTGACCTTAAACACAGATTTTGCACAAGTTGAAGCAGACAACCAACAGGTTAACCTAACCCGATACTCTCTTTTTTTTCCGGAAAAACGGCAATTTTTCCAGGAACGATCCAGCGTTTTTAGTTTTAGCCTGGGAGGTCCGCAAAATTTATTTTACAGTCGCCGGATTGGTTTACATGAAGGAGAAGAAGTCCAGTTATATGGTGGTGCCCGTCTGGTAGGCAGGGTTGGAAAGTGGGATATGGGTTTTTTAAATATGCAAACTGCACCGCTGTATGGAAAATCCGAAATTGACAGTGATCAGGATTCCCTTCTTCTGAATTCTGAGAATTTCGGTGTCCTGAGAATGAGGCGACAGGTCCTAAATGAGAATAGCTATGTTGGGGGTATTTTTACTTCCCGGATCGGGTCAGATGGCAGTTACAATCTTGTTTATGGTTTAGACGGGATTTTCAGGTTGTTTGGGGACGATTACCTTGATATAAAATGGGCACAAACATTTGAAACAGGAAATACAAATAATCTCCTGTCTATGGATCCTGCAAAATTCAGGATACAATGGGAGCGAAGAAATGACAAAGGGTTTGCTTATACTTTTTCTGTTTCTCATTCAGGAACAGATTTTAACCCGGGGGTAGGATTCGAAATGAGGGATGATTATAACGGTACATGGAATATCCTTCAGTGGGGATGGTTGCCCGGAGAAAATTCAAAACTTCAAAACCATAAAGTTTTTTTACGATTTAAAGCGAACACAAGAGTTAAGGATAACAGTCTGGAATCGGCAGCAATTGAGCCGGGATGGAGTTTTCAATCCAAAAGTTTCTTTCAGGGAAATTTCCGGCTCAGATATTTGGTTGAAGATCTACTGGAAAACTTTGAATTATCAGATGATGTAATTATTCCGGCAGGAAGGTATAATTTTGCAACAACCCAGCTTAGGTTATCCACGCCCGTCTCAAGTCCGTTTTTTGTAAACAATATGATTGATGCGGGCCAATTTTATGATGGTAACAGAATCTCCGTTAATATCGAACCTACCTGGAGCGTTTCTACCAGCTTTGCCTTTAGCGGAACCTATCAGTACAATTATTTAATTTTTCCGGTAAGAAGCCAATCATATGTTACACATATTGGCAGGGTTAAAGTTCTCTACATGTTAAATACAAAGATTACCTTCAGTGCTTTTGTTCAATACAATAGTGATATAGATGCCATTAGTACAAATTTCAGATTCAGATACAATCCACGTGAAGGAAACGATCTTTACCTGGTCTTCAATGAAGGAAGAAATACCGATCTGTATCGGGAAGCTCCACCATTACCTGGTGTTTCCAACCGAAACATTATGATCAAATACACTTATACGTTTCGCTTGTAATTCCAGGTCGATACCGCCAGAGAATATAGAAACCGGGAATGTGAACTATGCAAAAGAATAGTTGAAACAATATTAGGGACTGAAAATTCTATTCTTCAGTGATATCAACCCGTACTCTGACAACACCTCTGAAATCACCCTGAGAATAGCCAAGAGCCTTGTCTTCCGGATATTTTTCCTTAAGGAAACTCACTAAAGAAGGATCCATAGATTCAGGGTCTCCGTGACAATTCAGGCAAAGAGCTCCGATTTTTAAGGGTTTATAATAGTAAAAATAGGTTTCATCCTCTGTTTTTATTTTCTGTATATAGTCCTTTGGGAGTCCCTCTTTGCTCCTTGCCTTTTTTTCCAGATTATGTAATGCCAGCTCTTCAAACTCATCCGGAGCATTCTTAGGATTCCTATACTTAAATGTAGTTCTTTTTACTTTCACCGGAAGCTCAGAAGCTACTTCAAGCAAATAAGTCAATGGCATAGCCCGTATATTGCACAAGCGGGTGGCACCGACCAGGCCTTCATTTTGAATTCCCTGTACCAATTCTTTTTTTAAGGCAACCAATAACTTTCCTGAGACCTCATCGCCAATTGGTCTGACAACCCGAACCTCCTTTTCAGAAGGTTCCGTAACAGAATTATCCCCGTAATAACACCCAAAAAAGGTAAAGAAAAAAAGAAAACTTATACCAACATTAATTTTCATGTGTTTATAATTTTGTATTCTGCTAGTATTGTGTTCTTTATGTTTTGTCACGATTTTTTCGTGCTGCGCGAAAAAAATCTTGCCAAAACGGTTTTTTCTATTTTTAATTCCCGGGGTTATTAAGATTTAACCCCAATCGGGGTTTTATAAACATTTCCTTGTGTATCGGTTTGGCTATCATGAATGTTTCATCTTGTTATAAAATATAGGGAATGAATTTTTTAGTGCTTTTCTTATACTCTTTAAAATCCTCTTTATATTTTCCCTCAAGATAGGCATCCAGTTTGGGAATATTGAAAAATACGAAAAAAACAAATAAAAAAATAATAATTAGCGTTGAATACCAATTCTTTGTAATCAGTGCATAACCAATCACCCAAAGCAAATCACCAAAGTAATTAATATGCATGGAATAGGCAAAAAGTCCACCTGTATATAAACGACCTTTATTCTCAGGAATCTTTTTCCACTTATCACGCATCAGTTCAGAACCTGTATTCAGGAATGAACCAAAAACAAATAAAAAGATACCAAAAACGTCCTGAATGTCAAACGGTTGTGTTGTTTCATATACCAGCCAGGAAAAGCCAATATAGTATAATGCAAAAGCAAAAGGAATACTAAAAGCTTCTTCCCACGGCATTTTCCTCTTTACCAGATAAAACATTGTAATGAGCGTTCTCAGAAAAACAATCAGATTAAAAATAAGAACCACCCATCTCCTCCAAAGATCTCCGGGGTCTTTCATAATTCCCAACTTCTCAAAACCATTCCCAAAAAGCAAGAACCAGGAAAATAATATTATTACAATTTCCAGTATTAGAAGTGTTATCTTCTGAGGAATACTGGCTGATTTGCTTCCATACATGTCCATTTCACAAAAAATTAATTATTTTTCATCACTCATCCAGCCAATACCCGGCCAATTTTCCGTTTGGGTATTTTCCTGAGGTTCGCCCGGAGTACTCCTTCCATCGTTTATATATTTCTTAAGCAAATCTTTCATTTCTTTCACTACTTCCGGATATTTATCATATACATTTTGTTCTTCGGCAATATCGTTCTCAAGGTCATATAGCTGTATGGAAGGAAGATCCATATTTTTTACCTGTTTTGGAGTTGGGAAACTCCATCCTCCGGAACCCGGACACATTTCCAGCTTCCATTTTCCCTTTCTAAGCGAAAAAGACCCATTGATGGAGTGATGTACTGTGGCTTCCCTGACCGGTTCTTTTATTCCGGGATTTAAAAACAACGGAAGCAAATTATAGCTATCCTCTCCGGCATTATCAGGGAGTTTATCATCCACAATTGCTGTACAGGTTGCCAATAGGTCCGTTAGACAAATGGTCTGATCGCTGGATAATCCCGGCTTTATCTTTTCCGGCCAGCGGACAATAAACGGAATCCGGTGTCCTCCTTCAAAAATATCTGCTTTTTCTCCTCTGAAAATATAACTCGGATCGTGATCAAATTCTGCCAACACCTTAAAATCAGCTGCCGGAGAGCAGCCATTATCACTGGTAACAATAAACAAAGTATTGTCCAGAATTTTCTTATGCTCAACCGCTTTCATCACCCGTCCGATCATATCATCTACCTCCAATACAAAATCACCATAGGGATTGGTTCCACTCTTCCCCTGAAATTCCTTCGTTGGAAGAATTGGAGTATGAGGCGCAGGCATTGGAAAATATAAAAAAAATGGTGATTCATCTTCAGCATGCGTATTGATAAAATTTACAGCTTTTTGCGTAAGATGCGGCAAAACCTGTTCATGAGAAAAGTCACTGCCGGTTAATCCTTTTCTCCACCAGCCATATTTATCCTTATTCTCCGTGTATTTTACATTCGTATCGGTTACTTTTTCATTTTCAATGTACACATAAGGGGGAATATCCAGGGATGCCGTAATTCCGTAAAAATAATCGAAACCATTCGTAACAGGTCCGCTTAACACAGTTTTTGAAAAATCCACACTGTCCGGGTCTTCATCAGAGTACTGCCAGCCCAGGCCTAAGTGCCATTTGCCAATGCAAGCTGTTTTATAGCCATGCTTCTTCAGAAGAGAAGCTACCGTTATTCTGTTCTTTTCAATAAGTGGTGTGTCCCAGCTCCACAGAACACCGGATTTTAACCGCGACCTCCATGCATATCTTCCTGTTAATACACCATAACGAGTGGGGGTACAAACCGCTGACCCCGAATGTGCATCCGTAAAGATCATTCCCTCTTTTGCCAGTTTATCCATATTGGGAGTTTCCCATGCTGCTGAATCATTCAAAGCAGAAACATCACCATAACCCATATCATCCGCAAGTATGTATATTATATTTGGACTCCTGCTTTGTTTTGACTTATTATCTGTGCAAGAGAATAATAATAACACCCCAAAAGATAATAATGGAAAAAAGCAACGAATGAATACTCGCTTTAAATCACGCATGATAATAAGATTAATTACTATATAATCACTTAACACTATTTCATATTAATCTTATAAAATTAAGCCTTTTTTTCATATCCCGGAAATAAATTAAAGAAAATCCATTGAACACTTAAAAACAAATCATTATTTATTTATGTTTGCACATGAAACCCTTTATTTAGATTCTAGCAATAAACTTTTCTTTATGAATCAATTTTTTTACTCTTTTGCCCTGTTCATTCTGATACTTCATCTTCACACGGAATGCCAGGCTTGTAACAGTATTGGAAATAATCCGGAACAAACAAAAACCAGGCCGTCCCGGACGGAAATTATTACCCCGATCAGAAAAGAAACTTTCAATAAGAAAGGTGCCTGTGCACCCCGTAAACAGGGAGGGAACCCAAGAGAAATAAACGGCAACCTTGTATTTGACGGAGCAAGCGATGGTAACCGTCAGGTTGACCCGCAAATTGCTGTGGGTGGCGGATATGTATTGCATGCAACCAACAAAGGGCTTATTATTTATGATAAAAAGGGAAATTTTATTGAGGGAGTAAGCCCGTCATGTTTCAATAAAGGGATCGATCCGAAACTGTTTTTTGACCCGCACAATCAGATTTTTGGTTTTGACCTGTGGAATCCCTGGGATAAGGAAAAGAAAAAGCCTGTAAATATTTCCATATCCGAAACCAATGATCCACGAGGCGCATGGAATACTTATCCGGTTCCCGTACCCGGGGGAGTTGATGGTGGTGGAATAGGTTACAGTAGAAAATGGATAGGCTACAGTTTCCCCGGAGGAGAAGAAAAAACTTTTGTAATGAGAATGGAAGAAGTGAAAAATGGCAAACCTGCAACTGTCTATCATTTTCAGGGAAGTCTGGGACATCCGGTAATGACACAGGATCCTACAGATGATTTGCTGTTTTTCAAAATTACAGATAAGGATTTTATTATAAACCGGGTTTATGAGAATGAAAATGGGATTCCGGTTTGGGAAAGGATTTGTAATAAACCGCATCATCTTGAATATGTGAATTATCCTCCGAAATCACCTCAAAAAAATACAGAACAGCTTACGGCATCGGGTGACCGTAACCCCAAGGTAACTGTTGTTCAGAATGGCTATATATGGTTTTCACAAACAATTAACTATAAAGGAAGAGCGGCTGTTCAGTGGCACCAGATAAAAATGGATGGCTCCATTGTTCAAACAGGCCTGATCAGTAGTAAAACTTCCAGTTACATCCAGACTACACTGGCTGTAAATAAAAGCAATGATGTACTTATCGGTTTCCAGGAAACCAGCCCGGATATGTATATCAGCCCAAGAATGACCTTCCGTCTTGCCGCCGATCCTCCCGGGCAGGTAAGGAAAATTGTCAGTCTGGGTGAAGGAAAAGGTGCCACTTCCGGAGTTTCCTGGGGTGATTACAGCGGAAGTACCATTGATGGCGACAACTTTACAGACCTGTGGACAATCCAAAGTATTACCAACGAGGAAGGGCGAGGTCATACAGTAATTGTAAGAGTTCCTTTTGATGAGAATTAGGGCTTGATCCCATTGGGAAAATCCATTATTGCTTTTGTATTTTTCTACTTATATGATCTCCATTAGAAGAAACATCAACAACATAAAGTCCTGAATTCAGATTTGTCATATCCAGGATTATTTTTAAAATCTCATTCTGCTTTTCTTTGCTTTTCAAACGAATCAGTTTCCCTTCGAGATCAAATAATTTAAAACAAACCGTGCCAGACCAGTTGTTTTGGATTTCCACAGTTACCTGGTCAACTACCGGATTGGGATATAACCTGATCATTTTATTAAGTAAAGTATCTTCGTCACCAGTTATGTCATCCATAAATATTTTAATAAACTCAATTCCGTCACCCGTTCCCAGATTCCTGCTATACTGCATATCAACCGGGTTATTCCAATGTTCATAAACGCCCAGACTTCCTATAACTGTTCCATCCCCTTCCGGATCATAATCAATTTTATCAGGCCAATAGGATGAATCTGCTGCTTGAAGGAGATAATCATCTACACCTCCAATATAAGGAAACTGAACCCTGCCATCATCCTTTGGAATTTTATACTCTTCAAGCATAAAATCAAAAATAACAGACTCAATAGCCACTGCATCCTGTGAAAGAAAGACCGAAGAGGGATAGTCACAATTGAAAGGTTTCATATCCCATTTGTAAATATATCCCTTCCAATCATATCCACCCCATATTCCATCAACCAGGTATAAGAATGTTTTACCTCCCATATCCTTATGTCCCATATAATCTATCAAATGACGATACTGCCTCATATAATGATTCTTATAGGGCATGGAGTAATGCATAAAACCGGCGGTTTGTTCTGAAGGATCTGTACCCAACTCTATAATAGAACCCTGATGATTTTTTGCTGCCAATGTAAATCCGGTAGCATTATGACTTTTAAGTGAAGGCAAATTAATAATATAGCTCGCATCCAGATAATATTGTGGCAATGAAGATTTGTATTGACCATCACTAAATATAAGTACCTGTTGAGAGGAAGGTACTGTTTTCTCCCTACCATTCGTTCCATTTCCATCTACGTAATGCACGTTTGGAAATTGAGCATGGCAAAGATTCCAGTACATATTTGTAAATGACCGATAAGGATCTCCAATATAAATATCTTCCTGAACAACACCATATAAATCAATCAATTGCTTCAATAGAGAATAAACCAATTCCGGAGTATTATCCATCCGTTCCTGATCTTGTGTTTTTTCATAATTAACTACATTACAACATGAATTTGTAATATTAAGTTTAATAACGATCTTCTCTCCTGGTTGATAGGCATGGTTGCCTTTACCTTGTTTCCGGTTAAACCAGACAAAAAGAGAATCCCAGGCTACTGCAGTATTTTCAGGAACACCTGCAAGTTCACGAATACCCCGGTCAAGCATCGCATCAATTATTTCCTGATCGGCATTCCCATTTTGAAACCAGTAATCAAAAGCACCATTCCTCATTTCTTCATTTGTAGCATCAGGGTCCCATACCCACACTACTCTCCCCGGGTTTATTCCTGTAGCAGTACCTACCGACTGGTTTGGCACATAATCCTGTAAGGACAATACAGTTGCCTGGCTACTTCCCGAATGTAGTACCAGGGAAATTCCACCGGTAACTAAAGTAAGTAACAAAAAAACAGTCGCTATTAAGTAATTTTTATAGCGCAAAGATTTAGCTATGCGACGGAATGAAAACACTGAAGTTGCAATAGATATTAACCACAATACGAAGGAAGACATCATTGGAGCAGCAACCCGCATGCATGGATAGGCTGCACGCTGAGGTTTTGGAATAACCCGTATCAGGAACCAAATGGTTGAAGCAATCCCTGTTCCCAGGAACATTCCCCTTGTTAGCAGGTTTTTTTGCTTAAACCAGTTCATAAGGCACTGAAGTGTTTTATAATTAGGCTTAAATTTAATACCCTTATCATATTTTGGTATTAAAACAATATTACCTAAATAATGCCTGGCTTTTTTCATAATTTACTATTGCTTATCTTTTACTCTCTAACAGGATTTCATAAATAATATTCCCATCTAAAGTTTTCAGGCTTGCTTTTGCGTCCTTTCCTGTGCATGTTAATAATACATAACTTGCTACACTTTTTGAGAATAATGCTAACTTATCAGGATAACCATCTCCCGCAATAAGAGAGGAATTAAAATATGGGGTTTTTTCAGGTATTGAAACTTCGGCATAGTAACCATTTCCGGAAATTACAAAAGAACTTTTTTCAATTGCATCTACCCATATACCTCCATACTTTCCATGAAGTTGCGGATTGTCAACATTGACCAATTTCCTCAAGACATACACTATGTATCCAGGTTTAAAAACATTAACTTTATTCCGGAAACCGATTATTGCACTTCACTCAAAAGTACAAAAAAATGGATAATTTTATATTTTGGTATAATTCTTTCTTCAAAAAAGCGATCTTATGTGTATTATTGTATTATCTAATTTAACTTCGATATAATTTCCCAGGGTTGAACCAAACATTTAAAATTTTATGAGGAATCTCCCGTTTTCCAAACAAACTACCTTCCTTGCAGGCCTGTTTTCTATTCTTGCATTAACATCTTGCCAATATAAACCAGGTCCCTTTACTTCCCCGGATGAGAAGATTATTTTATCATTTAATCTAAATGAGGGATTTCCCGAATACTCTGTGACATACAAAGACATATTGTTTTTGGAGAATTCCGGTATGGGTATAGCCTTTGAAGATTCAACTTTTACGTCAACTTTTGTTTTGAAAGAAATCAGAAAAAGGGTTATTGACACTATTTGGAAACCTGTTTTAGGAAAAGTAAGCAGAATCCGAAATCATTATAATGAATGGACAATATTGCTGGAAGAGAAGGTGGAATCCAAAAGGAAAATGGAAATTATTTTCAGGATTTATAACAACGGTATTGCCTTCCGCTATAATTTCCCTGATCAGGCAGGGATGAAAGACTTTACCCTTGCCGGAGATCTCACTACGTTCAATTTCACAAAAAATCTTACATGGTGGTCGGGAAACGGAGAACACCCAAATCTGGGTCCCCTGCCAATGGACTCTATCCCGGGAAATATCCGACTTCCTTTTGTTGCAAAATATAACGATTCTCTCTGGCTTGCTATTCATGAAGCAGCTGTTTTTCATTACTCCAATTTTACCCTGGGAAAAGGGATTCAGTCAAATTCCGTCAAAATTAATTTACCCTATTCAATAGGAGAAACCGGAATACCCACTTCATGGAGGGTTCTGATGCTTGGACCATCGGCAGGCTCAATGCTTGAGTCTAACATCCTCGCCAATCTGAATCCACCCAACAAAATCAAAGATCCTTCCTGGATCAAACCCGGCAAATCAATGTGGGATTGGCGTGTTTGGGGATACAAGGCTCCAGATGGATTTAAATACGGACTGAATACGGTTTCGCACAAACGTTTTGTTGATTTTGCAGCAAAAAACAATATCCGGTATATGCTTCTGGATGCTGACTGGTACGGTCCAGAGTTTGATAAGAATTCCGACCCAACGAAAGCCAGGAAGGGAATAAATATTGAAGAATTCATGCAATATGCCAACAGCAAAAATGTGGGCGTTATTCTTTACCTGAATGATGTGGGAGCCAAAAAGTACGGATTGGAAACAATTCTATCCCGCTTTCATGACTGGGGAGCTGCCGGTGTAAAATACGGGTTTATGAAGGGTTCCGGTCAGGAAAAAGTACTGCATACAAGAGAAGTGGTAAAATTATGTGCCAAATACAAATTATTGGTAGACTTCCATGACAATCCGGTACCACCTTCGGGAGATACCCGAACCTGGCCCAACCTGATAGCACGAGAATATTGTCACTCCCAGGCAGATGCCAAAAGATCCTATTTCCCTGAAACAGCTGTATCTGCTGCATTTATCAACCTGCTAACTGGCCCGCTGGACATGGCAAACGGATGGTATGACCTGAACAATGCTCAAACAAGGTTCCGTGTTTTTCAAGCTATCCCGGGAACTGTTTCAGCTGAAACAGCTAAAATACTTGTATTCTATTCGGGACTGATGGTACTACCTGATGCGCCGGAAGAATATGAAAAGAAGGCCGATCTCTTTGAGTTTATTAAGAACCTCCCGGACAGTTATGATGAAATAAAAGTTCTGAGCGGAACACCAGACACTTATATCTCCGTGGCCAGGCGTAAAGGCAGGAACTGGTATATCGGAAACCTGACAAACAGGGAAGGACGGACCTTGCATATTCCACTTACATTTCTTGATAAATCAAAAGATTACAAAGCAATCATTTATGAGGATGCTCCTGACAGTCATTACCTGAATAATAAAGAAGAATACAAAATCCGGTCTGACAAAGTAAGTGCAAAATCAAAAATGAATTTAACCCTTGCTCCGGGAGGAGGAAGCAGCATATTTTTAACACCCGTGAATTAAAGAATATTGGAATTTCTGAATGATACCGGTAAGAGAAAAAGATAATTTATTTTTTTAAACCATGGTAAGCGATAAAGCAATTATACTTGCGAAAAAAATCTGGGACTATCACCATCTGAACCATGGTATTGAAAAATCAGACTGTATTCTTGTTTTGGGCAGCCATGATCTGAGGGTAGCAGAAAGAGGAGCGGAACTCTATCTTCAAGGATGGGCACCCTTATTGATCTTTTCAGGAGGGCTTGGTAATTTCACAAAAGGAGCATGGGATGAGCCTGAGGCTGACAAATTTGCCTCTGTAGCCATGAAAATGGGTGTTCCGAAAGATGCTATTTTAACCGAAAACAAATCTACGAATACAGGAGAAAATATTTTGTTCACAAAAGAGTTGTTACAACAGAAAAAACTGGACCTATACAGTTTTATTCTGGTTCAGAAACCCTACATGGAACGCAGAAGTTATGCTGTATTCAAAAAACATTTACCGGATAAAAAAGTATGCGTAACTTCACCGCAGATACATTTTGACAAATACCCCAATAAAGACATACCACTTGAAAAGGTGATCCATATTCTTGTGGGCGATTTACAAAGAATTAAGTTATATGCTGAAAAAGGTTTTCAGATACCGCAGAAAATACCTAAGAATATCTGGCAGGTTTATGAACAGCTCATTATAATGGGATATAATAAACACCTTGTGAAATAATTGTCAGGTATCATTCAGTGGCAAAACCGAAAAATTATAATTTCATTCTATTTCAGGATTCTGCCGGCTATTGCAGAACTGATACGGTCCATATAAAGATCATTCCGGTATCCGGCTTCATATGGATCCGGGCCGACCCATTTTGTTGTTGATCCTTTGATCTTTATTGTACCATCACCTACTACCGTAACCACCTCGTATAGAGGATCCTGATATGGACAGGTATATTTGATCCAGGGATACTTCTTATCGATGTCTTCACTGTAGTTTATATGTTTGGCTTCATCTCCCACCCAAAAATAGGACATTGAATTTACTTCCACATACCAGATATCATTTATTTTCTCAACCCAGTCAAGATGGCTATGCCCGTTAAAACAGGCCAGCACTTTTCTTTTCCCTGAATTTTGATTTTCATCCTCAAGTATTTTACGTATTTCCTCCTGATTTTCAACTCCCCAATTATCTTCCAGACTTTGATGTGAAAACAGGATAACCGGGAACCTGGTTTTTCTTAAATCATCTTTCAGCCATTTCTTTTGTGTTTCTCCAATAAACCGGGGATATCCTTCCAGGGGTGGATCTTTCTTTTCATTTCCATCCAGCACAATAAAATGAAAGCCATTCCTGTCAAATGAATAATATGCCGATTTCATTCCCAAATAATCCATGGTCTGCCTTTCTGTAAATCCTCCATCCATATCATGGTTACCCAGCACATGATAGCGGGGACCTTCAAATGAATTCCAGATACCCAAAAAAGTATCATTGTAGGCATAGGGGCGACAAAAATCTCCAAGCTGAATGGTGAAATCAACTTTTTCCCGGTTCATTTCATTCACGAATGTCTGCAACCTGGCGTCAGCATCATGCATAATATCTTTATGGACATCCGTACATATACCAAATTGTACCTGTTTATAATCAGTAGTATTACTACAGGAATAAAATCCGGTAATCAACAAAAAAAAGAGAAGATATTTTAACCCTGAGATTCTAAAGATCCTCATATTACCAGAATTTCTTCTAATCATTGTTTTCAATTGTTATTAAATCTATTTTAGAAAATTTCCATATAAGCTTCCTGCCTATGCATTTAAGCCTGATCTTCAAACTTGCCTGTAAATCCATCCCATAAATAATAGGCACCAAAAGCCAACAAAAGAATACCTACCCATACGGTAATCAGAACAGAAACACTAAAAGCATTAACCAGCATATATATTCCGAAAACCAACAATAACAATCCAACCAGCAATCCTACCCACCAGTTTGAAATGCCCAGATCTTTTAATACAAAAGAAGCAGTAAGTTTAAACACTCCGTTTAAAATTACCCATAATGCGATAAACACAGAAATCAATATTCCAACCAGTTCAGGTTTTAATATAAACAGAAGCCCGAATAGAATTGTCAGTACTCCTTCCCCGATCAGAACATTCTTATTTCCGGTTCCTGACTTATCCATGAAACCTGCAACCAGCATAATTATGCCGGGTATCAGAATAACCAGTCCAACATATAAAGATATCCCCTGAAGGGTACCCTCGGGAAAAGCAACAAACAGCAGTCCTAACAAAATAAATATAATACCGTTAATCAGGGTATTTCTTTTTGACAAACTCAGATTTTTCATTTCCAGGCAAATTTAAAGTGAGTAAAAGTTAAAAGTAAGGTTCTAATAAAAAAGATTTGGCTATGATAATTAGCTTAAAGCTCACTACAAATGTACTAAACATAAATGCAATTATAAAGCATTAAGCAGTCTTCCTGATTCCCGTTTCACCTTTTGCATACTTTCGGGTTAATTTCCCGTGTACCTGACTAAAGAAAAATAATGGTGAACAATGCGGGTTAGTCTCCCATAGCAAGACTGGCCCTAAGAATACCACAATACCCATGTGGGTGAACGGAACCCGGAATGGAAACTTTTTCAACAGCAATATATTCTTCATAGCTATTCTTTACTCCCATACTTCGTGCAAAATTATTTATAACCGGTAAACCTGCAGAATCATATGTTACATTTTGTTTTAGTCCTTTCCATGCCTTATTTACCACCGGTGTATAAGTATCAGCATTAATATAATTATTATCAATTGCCGTTTTCAGAAAATAGATGAACATGGAGGAACCTGATGTTTCAATCCAGTTCCCGGCCCAATCTCCTTTATCAACCACCTGAAACCACAAACCGGATACAGGATCCTGATATGTCTTTAAGCCTTTTGCAAGGCCCCGGCTTATTTCAATCATGCGCTGGTAGTTCTTGTGGTCTTCGGGCAGATATTTAAGGATATCAACCAATGCCATACAATACCAGCCCATACCCCGTGACCAGACTTCTGGTGATAAACCTGTAATTGAATCGGCCCATGAAGCTTTTTTGGTTATATCCCATGCATGCAACATCAGGTTTCGTGTGGAATCGTATGCATGATCAGCTAATAACAGGGTTTGAAATGTAGCAATATCAGCACTCTCTTCAATTTTGTCAAACATTGCTCCATAACGCATAATAAATGGTTCACCCATAAATATTCCATCTGCCCACATTTGATTTGGATACTCCTTTTTATGCCAAAACCCACCTACACTGTTTTTTGGTAACAAATCTACATCTGCCCTTATACCCTTTGAAGCAATAGCATACTTCTCTTCACCGGTCATATCATAAAGTGCCAAAGCTAACAGACCCGGTTGAATTTTATCCAGA
The DNA here is from genome assembly GCA_024763075.1 of Bacteroidales bacterium. Taxonomy (GTDB): domain Bacteria; phylum Bacteroidota; class Bacteroidia; order Bacteroidales; family VadinHA17; genus JANTGF01. The sequence goes on from JANTGF010000037.1 coordinate 39,382, forward strand.
TCATGCTTACTTCTGTCATAATCCAATGATCCATCTTTGCTAATATATTTATCGGCATGATTTTTCATATAGTTTAAATATTTTTCATCCCCGGTGTTTTTATATAATTTTTCATAAGCTCCTAAAACGATACTATTACTATATTCCCATCCTTTATGGGTCAAATCATTAATATCAAAGTAACGCTCCATTATTGCATCTCCAAAAGCTACAGACATTTTTTTCTCATGAGACTTACAACTTACAAGTAAAACCGCTATTGCAAAAAATACGTTTTTCATAGATTTATAGATTTAATTACATTCACTCAGGAATTGGTAAAGATGAATATATCCAACTGATCACTGCATAATAACAAATAGAATTCAGTACTCCGGGAAATTGCCGGATCATTCTGTCATTAAAGATAGGAATTTTGAAAGTTGTCCTGTTAATTATTTGTTTAAGAACGGTTCTGAAACCGTTACCTTTTCAATAAAACATCATACTATATAAGTTATAATGAGTAATTTAGTAAAGATCTCCACCATGGCCCTTTCAGATATAATAAGCCCATTAAACTCAAATTATTATACCTTAGAAAGGACATTCTATGTAAATTGGATTTAGGAATGAGAAGGACTACAAAACGATGGTTCTATTCCTGGCATGCAAACCGATAAACTCTTCCCTATTTACAAAAAAAACAGAGGTTGGTTCCAGTGAACCAACCTCTGTTTAAATATTATCAAAGTAAGATTTATTTAACTTTAATCATCCTTTTTGTAACAACATTGGAACCATCCTGCACCTGATAAAAATAAATACCTGCAGGCATATTCTCGCCAGTCTGATTATTACCACTCCACTGTACATGATAGGTACCCTGAGCCTGAGGCTGATCAA
>JANTGF010000038.1 GCA_024763075.1 Bacteroidales bacterium
GATAGTTTCTGCAATGCCTGGCATGATTGCATGCATGTTTATCCTAAATGGCAGAATGGTACCTGGCGCAATGTAATTTATGCAATGGAAAATAATCCTGATAAACTCCTTGAAAAATATAGTGAGGATTTTAAGTAATATGAATGGAAATTAGCTAAAATTCAAGGATGACTGTGATCAATAAAGATCACTAATGTTATATTAAAATGAGAAAAATTGGCAAAGTGAGTAAGTTCATCTGGTTTTTAACAGCCCCCTTGTTGTTGTCAAACGTTTTGTTTGCTCAACAGGTTAAAATATCCGGGAAGTATTTTGAGATTGTGTTTAACCGTGAAAACGGATTATATTCGGTTAAACACAACAAAGCACCCTTATTAAAGAATGCTTACCTGGAGATTCTGACAGAAGATGATGTTATTAAACCGGTTGTTAACAATGCAAAAAAGAATAAACCTGTAATTAAAAAATTCTCTGACACACTGGGCAGGGGTAAAATGTTGCAGGTTATTTTGGATTATTCCGGTATGGATGCTACCATTCAGTTCAAAATATACGACTCAAAAGATTTAATGACTATAAATGTTGGTTTATTGAATTCCACCGGTAAGGATATCCCTTTACAGGAGATCAGACCCGTGGTTGTTGATGGTACAACCTTCAGCAATTTTATAATTGACGACAAAATTGAAGGGACAAGGCTGCTTACAATGGGTTATTCATTTGTGGACAGTGGCGAACTGATGTTTTTGGATAATCAGCACTTTGATTATAGTTCAAATAGTAATATTGCGTTTTATGCTCATGAAAAATCATTAGGACTCACTATTGGCTCTTTGAATTTTGACCAGACTGAAACGCAAATATTTTTAAGAAATGATCCAAAAAAGTTTGAAAACGGAAAATTTCCAGGGTACGGACTCAAAGTTGCATGTTCAACTAACAAGGATGGCTTTAGTTTATATCGTTACAAGAAGAGAGACGGGCATTCATCAATGGTTACAAAAGACAACTGGAATGTTGAAGTTGATTACTGGCTGCCCGATGATTCAACAGAGCGATACAATGAGTATTTATTAAAAGTGGGAGCAAATATTTCTTCAGGACCCATTGCTTTTATTTTTGATAAAGACCCAAATAACACCCTGGAATACTGGGCTGATTATTTTCATGACTTCAACAATGTAAAATTGAATCGTAATTTACCGGTAGGCTGGAGTTCATGGCCTGATCTGTACTATAATATAGATGAAGGCAAGATGCTGAAAGTTTGTGATTTTATTGTTGATAAGCATCTGCCTGATTTTGGTTTCAGTATAATTCAGATTGATGATGGTTTTCAGGAAAGATATGGAGACTGGGAAGGTAATTTATATTTTCCTCACGGAATGAAATGGCTTGCCGGTGAAATTAAAAAAAGAGGCTTAACACCCGGTATCTGGCTGGCACCCTATGCATTTTCTATTGATACGGATGTAGCTTTAAACCATAAAGACTGGCTATTCCACTATAATGAGTCTGACAGTGCCCGGACTATTAAATATTACCTTGATATTCCTATATACTGTATGGATGTTTCTGTTCCAGGATCTCAGCATTGGTTAGACAGTGTGTATTCAAGAGTATCAAATGACTGGGGATATGAAATGTTTAAACTTGACTTTATTTTACACTCAGTTGCAGAGGGCAACCAGTTTGCCGACAGGTATATGACCAAAGCAGAAGCGTATCGCACAGGGCTGAAGATTGCAAAAAAAGCACTTGGTGAAAAAGGTTATCTTTTGGAGTGCGGTATTATGACAGCTGCCGGAGCAACCGACGGATGGCGAACGAATCGGGATATTGAAGCCCGCTGGCATGAGTTAACAATGCCACATGGTACCGGAGAGTCAACACCAAAGCATTACTATATGAACGGTAAACTTTTTAATACCGATGCTGATCATCTGGTGGTTAGAGATGGGTGGGGCCTGACGATAGATCAGGCGCGTGTATTGGCTACGAATATTGCAATGGGTGGCAGCCAGGTATTGGCAGGCGATGAGTTTTATAAGTTGCCTGAAGAGAGATTGCAAATTATTAAAAATGTCATTCCTCCTTATGGTGTTGCTGGGCGTTCTGTTGATCTGTTTGAAACAAATAAACCAGCAATTAATTCCCTGCATATAAAAAGAGATTTTGAAGATTGGTGGGTTATTTCTGTAAATAACTGGTCAGACAAGGCTGAAATAAAAGATATTGATTTGGTGAAGGCCGGTTTGGATAAAGACCAGAAATATTTAGCATACGAGTTTTGGGAGCAGGAGTTTATCGGTGAAGTTAGTAATGATTTAAATCTAAATCTGAAACCTACTTCATGTAAAGTTATCGCTTTTCGTAAAAAACCTGGCAGGCCGCAAATTATTGGTACGGACCGTCATATTCTGCAAGGGGCTGTTGAACTGGAAAATATAGCTTGGGATCCGGAGAAAAAACAAATTTCCGGGAAACTTTTAGGTGGAAGAGATCATATATTTAATCTTATAATTTATTTGCCGGATGGATTTGAATTTGCAAAAGCCGGTATTGAAGGACAGGAGATAAGTCCAATAAAAATTTCTCAAAACCTGATTCGTGTTCCTGTTGATTTTGGCGATAAAAAATCAAAGGAGTTTTTAATAAAGTTTAATCCATTATTTGAGTGAAAAAGAATTTTTCAATAGGGTTTCTTTTAATAACAGCTGTTTTTGCTTTTCTGGCAGGAATCATTGTTTTTCAATTAGGGTTAGTATCTTTTGAAAAAGGTGTAAATAAACAGGTTGAAACCTCTGAAGAAGGAGGGGAATCGGGTAATTATTATGATTACACAAAAAACAATGTAGCGGATTTAATATCAGTGAATCCGGAGAACATTGACCTTATCCGGAGAAAAATGATAGATATTATTTTCGGGACCTCACAATTGACTAAACAGTTACCTGATTCAGTATTTGAAATTACAGATACTTTATACGATGATGTTTCAAACCTGAGAAAGATTGAACAATTTACTGTTGTACAGAGATATAATATACAATCAGTCGGCTATATTTTTAAACCCGAAAAAGATAATCACAGGTTATTTCTATATCATCAGGGCCATAACGGTGATTTCATCCACGGTAAACCAGTAATAGAATATTTTGTAAACAAAGGATTTACCGTATTTGCATTTTGCATGCCTTTAACTGGTAAAAATAATCAGCCAGTTGTTACAATTGATAAGCTGGGTACTTTCAGGTTATTATTTAAAGAGTTTGAGTCGCATGAGCTCATGAAATTTCTTGATCAACCCATAAATTACTTTATAACTCCGGTTGTGATCATGGTAAACTATGCCCGGACACAAAATTTCAGGGATATTACCATGTGTGGAATAAGTGGCGGAGGCTGGACAACCACTCTTGCTGCTGCAGTGGACCCACGGATAAATTATAGCTTTCCGGTGGCCGGGACCTATCCTATGTACATCAAATTAAATACACCCTTAAAAAGCTATGGCGATTTTGAACAGGTTTACCCTCTGCTGTATCGTAATGTTAGCTATCTGGATATGTATATCTTAGGGGCAACCGGGAAAAACCGTTCACAAACTCAGATATTAAACTTACATGACCCCTGCTGTTTCGATAAAAGCTATTATAAGCACTATGAACCCATTGTAAAAGATGTAGTTAACGAGTTTAAAGCAGGCTCTTTTGATGTAATTTCAGATACTGAAAATAAAGAGCACAGGATCTCGGAATTTTCAATGGATATGATCTGGAAAAAATTAAATCACGGCAAAGATTAATGTTTATGTTAAATATACAATTATCCGATTTATACCGATCCGTACTGGATATGCTTCAGGGTACCTATACACTGCGGATTATAGAATCGTTTATTGAAATATATATAAATATTCTGCCATATCTTATTATCAGCATTATTATACAGGTTACCTTAAGTCACTTCATTCAAAAGGGAAAGCTTAATTTGGTAATAAAAAATAAAATTCTGGCCATTGTTGCAGGATCACTTTTGGGAATGTTATCGCCATTACCAACCTTTGCTGCCATACCTGTTGGCATTGCCCTGATTCCTCTGGGGCTTCCCATTGGTGCAGTAATGGCATTTATTATTGCTTCTCCGCTTATTAATCCGAGTGTATTGTTTTTAACAGGGACACAACTGGGTTCTGAGATTGCCATTGCAAGGCTTATTGCAGCTTTTGCGATATCGGTGGCAGGCGGGCTGTTTTTTGGTTTTGTTTTGAAATCACTAAATCCAAAACTGGAAAAGATTAGAAAAGCACATAGCCAAAGGCCATTTCATATTGAATTATGGCGGAGTACCCTTTTCTTCGGAAAATATTTTACCATAGCTATTCTGATCAGTGCTGTGGTAAAGGCAATGGTCTCGCCAGAGTTTGTAACCCGGATAATGGGTCAGCATGTTCAACGCAGTTTACTTATTGCAATTACCCTGGGAGTGCCTTTTTACAGCTGTGGAGGGGCTGCCATTCCGTTTGTTGAGGTTTTAAGGGATATGGGGATGAATAAAGGTGCTGTGTTAGCATTTTTTATTGCCGGTCCGGCGACCAAACTTGAAACCATGTATATGTTTAAATCATTATTGGGTATAAAATATTTTCTAATATACTTACTGCTTACATTAAGCGGAGCCTATGTGTCAGGGTTTTTTTATGCACAAATAAAATAAATAAAACTATTATGAGTCTGTTAAAAAACAAATGTAGGATTAAGAAAAACAAGTTATTAAAATCAATTGTCATTGTTGCAGGATTTGTAATGCTTGTAGCCTGGGACATTAAACAGGCCGATTCCCGGTTGTTTGGTCATTACAAATCATACCAGACAGAAAATGCTGCCGATGCGGTAAGTGGTGCAACCACCAAGGTCGCCATCATCAGGTCAGATGATGAAAACCTTGATAACCCGACACCGGTAACCAATGCGGAAATCTCATATCAAACCATTGAAGATATGACAAGACGTGCCATTGAACTGGCCGGTGGGATGGATTGGCTGATTAATCCCGGAGACATGGTGCTGCTGAAACCAAATATTGTATCGCCTACGAAACCACAATCCGGAGAAGTTACCGATGTCCGTGTAATCAAAGCACTCATTCGTATTATAAACGAGATTTCACCCGGGAATATTGAAATTGTTGTTGGAGAAGGTTGTGCTGTGCCAATGGATTACGAGTACGAATACAACAGTTTTTATGCTGAGGGCCAATGGGATAAGTTGTGGGATAAATCAGGATATCAGGACTTACTGACAGACACTTTGCTTAGTGGGATTAATTTTCGTTTATTGAACCTGAATTGCAGAATGCCAGGAGAAGGATGGACAAAAGGGGATGGCTGGCCTGCGGACAGTGCCTGGGCTGATCTTATACAGGTAAGTATTCCCGGAGGAGGGGAAGCTACTCCGCATCAGGGAAAATACTGGATACATAAAGATGTCGTCAATGCCGATGTTTTTATAACTGTTCCGGTAATGAAAATTCATACAACCGGTATTACCGCATCGCTGAAAAATCAGGTTGGGATTGCCCCGAGTACTGTATATGGTTTTTATAAAGGCCTTGGGGTTCCACAAAACGGATACAGCCAAAAAATTCTGCACTATTCTCAAAGGCCTTACTGGTGGACGGCTAAAGAGATTGTTGATCTTGATAACCTGGCAGGTATCGATTTTTCTGTAGTTGATGCAACCGCTTGCCTGGAAACCCAGAAGGAAGCAGTTGGCAATAATTTGGTCCGGATGAATATGATCCTTGCCGGTCATGACCCTGTGGCAGTTGATCATGTCTGTGCACGATTAATGGGCCTGAACCCGGATGATATTGAGCATGTAACACTGGCTGAAAGAGCCGGGCTGGGAACCAATGATGAGAATTTGATAACAATAGAAGGTGCAGATCTGGAAGAGAACATCCGCAGGTTTAAAAAATCCCAGATTGAAGACGGGGAATTTGGCCAGGGAAACAGGCTCTGGCTTTTGAAGGGTCCTTATGATATCAATGGAATAGATGATCCGATTCATCATAAATTTATTGAAGATGAAGGAAATGTATCTCCTAAAGCCGGTGAAGACGGATGGAGTGAATCTTTGTATTTTACGGACAACCGGATCCACCTGGGGGATTATTATGAATTGAGTTCCGGTGATAAAGTGGTGAGCTATGCTTTTTGTTATTTTGATGCCCCGAAGGATCAGGATGCAGAACTGTGGATAGGAAATGATGAAGATATCCTGATTTATGTGAACGGTGAAATTGTCTATTCCCACCTGGGATATCAGAAATACGATGATTTTGATTTAACCATTGACAGAAAGATTTTCCCTGTTAAACAAGGAGAAAACAGATTGATGGTAAAATATCTTCAGAAGTATTCGTACTATGACTTTTGTCTGAACATCTGTGAACCTGAGCCAAACCCGCTGCTGGATGGAAACCGGATCTGGGAACTTAAATTCAAAACAGAATCATCGGTAGTGAGCAGTATTCCAAAACAGAATGGCTTTGGAGTGAAAAAAGCCTATCCGAATCCTTTCAAGGTATCTGTTACAATTGAGTATGACATTCCAGAGAATGAATACATTGAAATTTCGGTTTATAATCTGGCAGGTCAGAAAATTAAAACCCTTTTTCACGGAAATCAATCTGCCGGAAATCATCGCATTTCCTGGGAAGGGGAAAGTGCATCCGGACAGGCCGTTCCTCCGGGAGTTTATTTTGTAAATATTTTTTCCAATGGAAAGGTTAAAACGCAAAAACTTATTTATACAAAATAAGTCATTATGCATCAAAAACTTGACACATCATTTGCCGACTTACAAGCTACACAGGTAAAGGAGTAAAAATAAAACGTTTTGTCAGGATTTTTGCTTTATTGGCAAAAATCATTTCAAAACCAACATAAAAAACAGGAATAGAAAGTATTATGAGAAAGATTTATATTATAAGTGCCTTCGTTTTTATGGGGTCGTTTTTTATCAGTTGCAACTTAAATATGAAGAAAAAACCTGTGGGTGTGCAATTTCATAATGAAACTATTAAACGCTTGGGAGGGAGAGGCGACAACTGGTGTATCACATGGGCAAAAGACAACAGTCAGATTACCTCTATGTGTGATGGAAACTGGCTGAACAATCCTGTAACGGGATACCGGAATCATTTATACAGAATAATTGGTGACGCAGATGATTTTCAAAGGGAAGACATTCCAGATTATCCTGTTCTGAGTGATACGATCAGTTATTTTGGATATGGTATCATCTCTGTGGATGGAAACATTTACTCTGCGGTATCAAAAACTCCGGATGTTCATTGGTCAGGACCTTTCCTGGGGGTAAAACTGTTAAAATCTCCGGATAACGGAAATACCTGGTTCCGGGTGGACAGAAACGGAAATGAATTGCAGCTTGAACCACTGGACAGTATGCGAAATGTTGTAAATGATGCCGAAATGTTTTCGCTGGAAGAATACGGACTTCCACACAAGGAACAACTTTCCTACCCGTTTTCTTATTTTGATTTTGTACAATGCGGGCAGGACAATTCCGCAGCCAAAGATGATTATCTTTATATTTATTCCCCTGAAAGTGCATTTTCATACATGCTTACAATGGCAAGAGTCCAAAAAGATAAACTGGGGATTCGGAGTGAATGGGAGTATTTTACCGGATATGATGACAACAATCAACCCCGGTGGTCCGGTGATATCGAAGAAAGAGAAGCTGTTTATGAATATCCCCAAAAAAGTTCAAATGGACATTATTTTGGATGGTATTCCTGGTTGCCTTCCATAGTTTGGAATAAGGGTTTGGGACTTTATATTATGGTAAACGGAGGTACTTATGGAGGCCATGGTATGACAAATTCCGATGTGGATTATTACTCCGGTTGGATGCACGAAGAATCGGGTAGTCTGGGTTTCTGGTACGCTGAAAATCCTTATGGCCCCTGGAAGCAGTTTTATTACACGGAATACTGGATCGTGGATGAAGATAATCTTAACTACCAACCTAAACTTTCACCCAAATGGATAAGTGAAGATGGGAAAAAAATGACCCTTATCTGGTCGGATGCAAAAGAGAATGAAACAGGTGAATCCCACACAGTTAATTACCTGTGGAATCAGATGGAAATATCCATTTTACTAGAAAAATAACTTTATGAAAAATGTTAAACATTCCAAAATTTAAATAATGAATCTGCTGAATTCACGCGACAGGATGATAAAGACCATAAACCTTGAGGATTCTGACAAGATCCCATGTTGCTTTATGAGTTTTTCCGCTTTGCGAAAAAGAGTAAACGAAGACAGATTTAATTTGTCAGAAGAAGAACTGAAAATGGGACTGGATACCATATTGTTTATCCCAAAAGCCTCCCGTGGAGAAAGACCGGAACATCCTGATTTAAGAGGACTGCCAATTCACTTTCATTCAGATGTAAAAACAGAGAACAGGGTACTGCAAAAAAATGGGGAATCTGTATTGGAAAAAATCTATTCAACACCGGACGGCTCCCTGACTACAGCAGTTAAATTATCTGATGACTGGCCCCATGGAAATCACATACCTTTTATTGATGACTATCAGATACCCAGGACAATAAAGCCTCTTGTAACTTGTATCGAAGATCTTAAAATTCTGGAGAAATATTTTCTGCTTCCACCAAACCAGCAAGAAATTAAAAGCTTTAAAGAAGAATATAAAAAGGCCAGAACTTTTGCTGACAAACAAAATGTATTATTAGCTGGAGGTTGGGGAGTAGGATTGGATATGGGCTTTTGGCTTTGCGGAATGCAGGATCTTATGATGATGATGATTGAACAACCTGAACTTGTTAAAGAACTTCTGAAAATCATACATAACTGGAACATGAAGCGGATGGAGGTAGTTCTCTCAGAAGGTGTTGATCTCTATATAAGACGTGCCTGGTACGAAGGATGTGAGTTTGTTATGCCTGATTTTTATGAAGAGGCCATTATGCCCTATATTAAAACTGAAGCGGAACTTGCACACAAATATGGTGCTAAGTTCGGATATATATGTACCAGTGGTCAGATCCCCTTACTGGATTCTTATCTGAAATCGGGAATTGATGTTTTGATTGGGATTGACCCCGTACAGGGTTTAAATACGGATATGGAAATTATTAAAAATAAAATAGGCCATAAAATTTGTTTGTGGGGAGGTGTCTCTGCCGCCATTACAGTGGAACGGGGCAGCGAAATGGATATTCGGGATGCAGTTCAAAAAGCAATAAAAATACTGGGACCCAAAGGATTTATACTATCTCCGGTTGACAATATTACAATTGATGAACCCCAAATCTGGGAAAACGTAAAAATATTTATTGATGAATGGCAACAATTCTCTTAATTTAACTGAATTATTAAGGTGCATACATGCTGATAATTAATTTATGTCATGATTAAATATCAAACACTGAAAACAATATCTTTTTTTAGTCTGTTATTTGTTTCTCTTTTAATTGGAAAACAAAGTTTAATAGCTCAAACTTTACCGCCTGAAACACCATGGAATAATCCATATACGGCACACAAGAATATGGCTTTGGCCAATCCGGGCTATCTTGAAACAGTTCATGATTCGGTATTTGGCGTGGATATTACAAAAATTGGCGATAAGGCTTATTTAACCGGATCGGTATTACATGCCTATTCTAAAGTTCAGGCATGGAACTCAGATATGTCTTTGGTCTGGCTGGGGTTTAATAATTTACTGAATGGTTCAGATTATAGTTTGAAGAAAACGCTGAATGTATCCATGAAAGATGCCCGGTGGTCTAATACAGAACCAAATATCCGGTATTTCGGGAGCGGGGATTATCTGAAAAAAATAGATGTTATTACCGAAGAAATTACAACTCTCCATGAATTTCCGGGTTATAGCTCTGTTACAATCGGTCCGTGGGAAGGAAATATATCGGCAGATGACAGATACGTTGTAGTAACCAAAATTTCCGGAGATGCGGGAATTAAGGCTGCCGTTTATGATATTAAAAATGATACTGTATTAGAAGAAAAGGATTTCCCGAATAAATTTGACTGGGCCTCCGTTACTCCCTGGGGTGATTACATTGTGATTAATGAATTTGATGAAGGAGAGTTTGATAAACACGGATTTTCCGGACAAGGCGCCACAAATCTTTATACCCTCAATCTTGAGTTTGTCCGGAAGTTGTCAGATCGCAGGGCTCATGCTGATTTTGCTATTGACACAGATGGCAACAGGGTCTTTGTTGAGATGTGTGATATTAGAATGATCAATATTGAAACCGGTGAGATCAGGGATTTATTGCCGGCAACCGGTTATACAAAAGGAATATGCAGTGGCAGTGGTGAAAATCCATGGATTTGTGGTCATGTTTCAGGCCGTAATTTTAATATGCCGGGATGGGTATTGATATCTGCGGGAATTGATGAATGTCATAGCTGTGGTGGATGTGACGGGTATTTTAATCTGACTGAAATATTCCTGCTTAAATTTGATGGCAGTGGTACGGTGCGTCATCTGGGGTTCACCCGTTCATCTTATGGCAGCTACGAAGCTGAGGCAAAAGCAGTTGTCAGCCCCGATGGGACTAAGGCAATATTTACTTCAGATTGGCACTATGGTGGCAATGAAGGGGATGTTGTGGATTATCTTGTGGAGTTTAACCCAAAGGAAACTCATTCGGTTTCAACAAGTGTGGATAAGGGCTTTGGCAGTGTAAAGCTGTATCCTGAAGGTGGAAATTATCCCGAAGGAACGTTGATCACAGCTACGGCCATCCCGGATGAAAATAATATTTTTGCGGGCTGGAGCAAATATGTATCGGGCACAAATAATCCGGTTTATTTCAGGATAGGTACCGATACTTCAATAGCCGCAAATTTCAGAACACTTTTTTCATTGCATGTTACCATAGTTGGTTCGGGTAGTGTGGTTCCGTCAGGCGGGTCTTATTTGGACGGAACAACCAAGACTTTAACTGCCAACCCTGATGAGGGATATGTATTTTCAGGATGGAGCGGGGATATTAACGATACGATTAATCCTGTTCAGGTAGTAATGGATGCAGAAAAAAATATAACCGCCACTTTTATTCCGGTTACTTCTGTAGATAAATTGAATGTAAATGGACCGGAATTGAAGGTTTATCCAAATCCCGTATCCAACTATTTAACGGTAAACTACACGTTGCAAGAGTCTTCAAGTGTTAAAATTTTGTTGTTTAATATGCTTGGCAGGGAGGTAAATGTTCTGTTAAATGAAAACCGGCAAACCGGGAATCATACGGAAACCTTTTCTCTTGAAAATGAATCAGGGGAAAATATTCCGGATGGAGATTATTTCATTAAATTTCAGCTGGGTACAAACCATACCTACACAGTAACCCAATCCATTATAAAGGTAAATAAATAATTTCTGTTTGAATACATTAAGCCGTCATATACATGGAACCAGATGCAGATTACTTTAACCCAGGAATGACCGGATTTATTTTATGAATAATTAACCATTGAACAAATGAAAACTTATCTAATAATATTTATCGCTATGTTTACCTCATGCACTCAAAGAGAAGATTTTAAAACATTTCCTAAAATTGACGCCCATATCCACCTTGAAACTGCTGACGATTCTTTTATCAAAGTGATCCGGGAAAATAATCTCAAAATGATCAGCCTGGCTTATGATGCTTCCAGCCTGAATAATATCCAACGACAACTTAACTATTCGGAAGCATTGCAGAAAAAATATCCCAGACAAATTGCTTTTGCCACTACTTTTAGTATGGAGGACTTTGGAGAACCGGATTGGCAGGAGAAAACCATTCAGTGGTTACATGATTGTTTCCAAAAAGGTGCGGTAGCAGTGAAAGTGTGGAAAGATATCGGGATGACATTCCGCGATAAAGACAGTAGTTTTATTTTGATGGATGACAAAAGATTTGACCCTGTATGGGATTATATTGAATCTGAAGGCATAACAGTAGTAAATCATACCGCAGAACCAAAAAACTGCTGGCTTCCTTTAGATCAAATGACCACCCTTGATGACAGCAGTTATTATGCGAACAATCCCCAATACCATATGTATCTCCATCCCGGCTATCCGTCATATGAAGATCTTCTGGTTGCCCGCAACCGAATGCTGGACAAGCATCCTGGCCTGCGCTATGTAGCCTGCCATCTGGCAAGTCTTGAGTGGAGTGTGGATGAACAGGCAAAATTTCTGGATAAATATCCAAATGCCGCACTGGATATGGCTTCGCGTGTCACACATTTCAAATACCAGAACAGGGATGATGTCCGGAATTTTCTTATTAAATATCAGGACCGCCTGCTTTACGGAACTGACATTGAAATCCTTGATACTGAACGGAGTGAATCTACTGAAGAAGAACTGAAAGAACTAATAAGCACGACTTACCTGAATGATTGGGAGTACTTTACTACCGATAAGACTTTTACCCAAAACGACAAAGTAAAAGAATACCAGGGGCTTAACCTGTCTGAAAAAGTACTTAAAAAAATCTACTACACCAATGCGTTAGGTATGTATCCTAAATTTGCAGATATATTAAATTATAAGAAATAATAATTATGAGTCATTCAAATATTTTCAGAAGAGATTTTTTAAGGTATTCAGGACTGTGGTTTGCCGGTTTGACTATTCCCGGTGTAGGGATAGCAGTTGGTTCCCGGTCATGAACGGATTGCAAGAATAGGTATAGCCCAGGCTTTATCGGAGCTGGTAGATGAATCATGGATAGGAATAGATGAAGCGCTCTGGATGACAGATGTACTTATGCATGAAAATGCACGGAAATTATATAATCTGTAATTGCAAAGATATTGTACTCGGTTAATTAATAAATATTTTAAGTTTAAAAAGATGTAAAACGAGGAAGTAAAATCCGTTTTGTTAGGATAATAAATTTAAATGCGCGGAAATAAAAGATCAGGGATATTTGTATCAGTTTCCGATATTTTAGATGATTTTAGAAGTGCGCTGGCAGGAAAATTTGGCCCGGGCCGGCGGCGGCATGTGGGCGGGAGGATTAAATTTTTGCCATTGGCATCCCTTCGGGGCTTGATTTTTTTCGCCAAAGGCATTTTTTCATCAAGAAAAAAAGTATAAGCCTGTCCGGCTAGAGGACGAAAATAGTTAATATTGATTACATCTTATCGCTGTAATCAGCAGTTTATTAAGAGTATAGTATGATTATATGTTTGTAAATTTAAAAGATAATTGGTACTTTGCGTTAAATATCAATTGATTTATAAAAAAATACAGGTTAGTTTGTTTATACATGTAAGGTCAGAATGCAAAAACTAAAAACCAAATGATACTTTATTATGTCCCTCACGGGACTCTGTTACCAGGGGTGTATTGTTATCTACGAATATCTGATCCCTACAGGACTGAGATTTTGTGAAAGCAGTAATTTTCAAAATAAGAAATTTGCAATTAATTAGTTATTAGAAATTAAATAAAGATATATACTTATGAAAAAAATAGTTTTTTATTATTTTATAACTGCTTTTGTTATAATTAATACATGGTGTACAGATAATAACCTGCATGTTAAAACCAATGCAAATACTTTTTGGTGGATAGGAGTGATAAACCGGGGTTACTTGATGCCTTATACCGGGGCAGATGATCTGGAAATGAATCTCTTTTCGCATCCTGACGGGAATCAGGTACAACCCTTACTTTTATCAAATCAGGGTGATGTAATCTGGTGCGATTACCCTCCTGAAATTACTTTTAAAAAAGGTGAGATCATAATTGATGCAAAAGGAAAAGCAAAATACACAAAAGCCGGAAATACCTTAAAAGAAGCGTATGAATTTGCCAGCAAAAATTATTTTCCCCCTTCGGGAAAAACACCGGATATGAAATTGATCTCTGCACCACAGTACAATACATGGATAGAATTAGTATATGATCAGAACCAGGAGGATATTTTAAGATATGCAAATGCAATTATTGACAATGATTACCCTCCGGGTGTTTTGATGATTGATGACAACTGGCAGGAAGATTACGGAAAATGGAACTTTCATCCGGGGAGGTTCAGTGACCCGAGAATGATGATGGATTCACTTCATAACATGGGCTTTAAAGTAATGTTATGGGTATGTCCGTTTGTTAGTCCGGATTGTGATGTGTATCGTAAGCTGGATGCAGAAGGTGCTTTCATGAGAAATGAAAATTCTCAATCTGCCATGGTCAAATGGTGGAATGGTGTGAGTGCAGTTCTGGATTTAACAAATCCGGTGGATGTTAAATGGTTGAACAATCAACTGGATAAATTGGTTGAAGAGTATCACGTTGACGGCTTTAAGCTTGATGCCGGAGATGCGAAATTTTATAAGGGATTAAAAGCATCAAAAGATATTTTACCTGACGATCATACCATGTTATGGGGTGAAATAGGTTTACGTTACCCCTTAAATGAGTACAGGGCCATGTACAAAATGGGAGGTCAGCCATTGGTTGAACGACTGCGTGATAAATCCCATAAATGGAATGATGTCAAAACCCTTATTCCCAACATGCTGTTACAGGGCATTAACGGATATGTTTTTGGCTGTCCCGATATGATTGGAGGAGGAGAGTTTACTTCATTTTTAAATGTTTCGGCTTCCTCACTGGACCAGGAATTGATTGTTCGTTCAGCTCAGATTCATGCCCTGATGCCTATGATGCAGTTTTCTGTGGCACCCTGGAGAATCTTGGATGAAAAACATCATTCGGCTGTTAAAAAAGCTGTAGCTACCCGTATGAAATTTACCAATTACATTGTCCGTTTAACAAAAGAAGCTGCAAAAACAAATCAACCTGTTGTAAGATATCTGGAGTATTCTTTTCCACATAAGGGATATGCAAAAATAAAGGATGAATTTATGCTTGGGGACAGTGTACTGGTTGCTCCTGTTGTGGAAAAGAAAATGTATAAACGCAGGGTAACGCTTCCGGATGGAAAGTGGAAATACATTGATGGGAAAAAATATAACGGACCGGCAATAATTGAGGTGGACGCACCCCTTGATGTGCTTCCATATTTTGTGAAAACAGATTAACCCGCATTAATTGTTTTCCTGCGTAACTTACGCCCCATCCGTTTGATGGCTGACTGAATAGGTTCTTCGGGATAAATTATGTTGTAGTCTCCCCAAAACCCGGGATCCTCGAAATTGCCTACCTGTTCAACAAATACATCCCTGTTGTTTACCGTATTTTGATTTTTGAACCTGGTGATGTTTACAGTATCCATATCAGTTATGGCCATTTCAGCAACCAGATAATACCTTGAACGAAAATGCATCTTCTTCCATTTCATGGAAAGTGCCAGCTCGGTGCGCACATATGAGAGATGCCATTTCCCGGAAGAATAACGGTAGTTTACATTATAATAAGCCTTTTCAATATCTACTTCAACTCCCGGAGGTTTCTGTCTTACCATAAATTCGCTGGCTCTGTCTTTTCTTTCTTCATTGATCCGGTATTCAGCTCCCAGAAAAGCCAGCGTTTCAGCATCTATGTAATATTTCCCTTCAAATAATGGCACTTCAATATCAGGTCGTTGCACAAAAGAAATCATATAAGCTAATTTGTTGTCGAAGACCACCTGGCCTGAAAATTCATATTTATAATATTGAAGAACTTCCCGTTCCAGGATTTCCCCAGGAGACTTTACAAAATCAAGTTGAAACATTGAAAAGGGCCCGCCTACGAGTTTCAGTGCAAGTGTGTCCTTCTTCTGAAAGTCGGTGCTTTTCCTGGCTTTCAGTATTTTAATTCTGTCTCTGTCGAGCGGTTTGGTGTAGGATGCTTTGTATGCATCCAGAACAGCTTCTGCCACTGCCACATACTTTCGTCTCCGCCGGATACTTTCCCTGTAAAATGCCGTAACCATGGAAGGTTCGGTTCTGTAATTATTCCGGATATTATTCAGGGCCGAAATTAGAAGTTCCCGGGCATCCTGGGGCCGAATATATATTTCAGCCAGATCCAAACTGGCAGGATCAAGTTTAATAAGGTTATTTGTTGTTTTTAGCTGACTAATACCGATAACCTTATTGTTGTACCCTATACTGGAAATAACCACGGATTCTGCCGTTTCATTCAAGGGGATTTTTAGTGTAAATTTACCTTCAATATTGGTTATGGTCCCGATATTGGTCCCGAATATGATAACGTCGGCATAAACAACCGGCTTTCCTATTTTGCTGTCAATTATCTTTCCTTCAACCTGATAGAAAAGTAATGAATCCTGTTGTGCACTGGAGGTAACACTCCCTAAAAAACCCAGGACTAATAAAAATTTGTAATAAAACCTCATCCGGTTTTTGTTTTTTATTTAAAGCCTTGTTAATGAACAAATATACTCAAATTTATTTTACTTTTAAATGCGTATTTATCATACTGAAATCAAGAGGGAAAATCTAAATTGTTTGGCTAAAAAAATTATCTTTGTATAGTGTATCCGGGAAGTAGAGAAAGTATTAAAAGCTGGAATTCGGAATAAAGTATATTTTAGGCATCTTAATTTTACTTCAGAATTCTATTATCATTTAACCGAGTATAGGATCATACATAAATGGAGGATTGAATTTTATATTCCATAGGAGTAATATTTGAGTTAATTAACTTTTCTTAGCCTTGTTTTTATTAATAAATAGTAGTCAGGTTTAACAGTATGAAACCAAAATGCATTGTTGGTTCTTATGCCTATATTTTGATATTTGGTGTTTTGCTCCGGATATTTTCTTCGTGTACTTCACATAAAATAAAAATTACAAACAATAATCTGAAAATTGAAATTGATGAGAATTTAAAATCACGGGTAATATCCGGATATACAGGTGAGAGTAACAACAATAATGAGTTTGTATATTCTGAAATACTAATAGGTAAAAACAGAGAATATAAAGATTTCAGGAAAATCAGCTACAATATTTCAGAAGGCAGTGATTCTGTAGGAGAGTATAAGCTTCACACAATAAAAGGGAAATTAGAGGAAGATGGGTATGAGTTGATAAAAACCCTTGGAATAAAAACATATTTAAAAATCCCTGATTTTGCAGTGTACAATGTCAGTTATAAAAACACCGGTCAAAAAACAATTCAGCCTGAAAAATGGATCAATAATTATGGTAAGATTCAGCAGGGACTGAATGATTCCGTGATCTGGTCTTTTCAGGGGGAATCAACAAGTGCAAGAGCCGACTGGATACTCCCTGTGAAAAAAGGTTTTAGTCAGAAAAATTTCATGGGAATGAATAATTCTGATTATGGCGGAGGAATTCCGGTAGTTGATATATGGCGCCGTGATGGAGGAATTGCCAAAGGACATCTTGAAATGAGTCCCAGGCTTGTTTCTCTCCCGGTCAGACAAAAACTATACAGTAACAAAGCAGAAAGCTGGATTGAATATGAGTTCCCGGAGGATAAGAACCTGAATAAAAATGATTCACTTGAGACTTTTGAAACTTTTGTCACGGTGCATGAAGGGGATTGTTTTTCTTCATTACGGCAATTTTCAAGGGTAATGCAGATGAAAGGAATGAAATTTGTAAAATCCGAACCCTCGGCTTTTGAACCCATATGGTGTGCCTGGGGGTACGAACGGAATTTTACTTTGAAAGAAATACTTGGAACCCTGCCAAAAGTTAAAGAACTGGGATTGAAGTGGGTGGTTTTGGACGATGGATTTCAGCAGGCAATTGGAGACTGGGATGTAAACCGTAAGAAGTTTCCGAATGGTGACGATGATATGATCAATTTTGTAAGAACTATTCACAGTTATGGCTTAAAAGCCAAAATATGGTGGGCGCCTCTTGCAGCCAGCCCGGAAAGCAAACTGTACAAACAGAATCCGGATATTATATTGCAGACAAAGGATGAAACCCCTCAGTATATTACCTGGTGGAATTCATATTACCTGGCTCCTACTTATGAAAAAACGATCAACTATACAAAAAGTGTAATTCATCTGTTTATGGAGAAATGGGGCTTTGACGGCCTGAAACTTGACGGGCAACATATGAATTCGGTTATGCCCGATTATGGAGTTGGCCATAATATTGAATCACCCGAACAGGCAACAGAGCAACTTCCGCAATTTTACAAAATGCTTTATCATGAAGCCAGAAGCATAAAGCCTGATGCGGTAATAGAAAATTGTCCATGCGGGACCTGTATGTCTTTCTATAATATGCCTTATACAAATCAGTTTGTAAGCTCTGACCCATTAAGCAGCTGGCAAATTCGCTTAAAAGGAAAAGTTTACAGGGCCATTGCTCCTCAAATGGCATATTATGGAGATCATGTGGAATTAAGTGATGGGGGTGATGATTTTGCTACTTCATTTGGGATTGGGGCCGTTTTAGGAACGAAATTTACCTGGCCCGAAGATAATCCGGATCAGTCAGAAAGCTTTTTACTTACTCCCAAAAAAGAGGTGAAGTGGAAAAAATGGATTGATCTTTACAACCAAAAAATGCTTTCAAAAGGCAAATATCTTGGTAATTTGTATGATATTGGTTTTGATTTGCCCGAAACACATGTAATTGAAAAGGAAGATACTATTTATTATGCATTTTACTGTCCGGACTGGGTAGGGAAAATTGAATTACGGGGACTTGAAAAAGATAAAAATTATGTTGCTTTTGATTATATTAATGAAAAGCTAATTACTGAATTCAATGGAAATGAACCAAAAATCAACGTAAGTTTTAAAGATCAATTACTGATTGAGGTGTACCAGAAGTAAATTGCAACTGCATCAAGAAAACATGATTATGATTAAACCATTAGAGAAAAAAATGCTTTATGGCGTTTTTGTAAGTTTGTTCATATTAACGGGGAACTTATTTGCCCAGTCCGCGACAAATTATAAGTTGTTAAAAAAGAACTGGAACATTCAGTCATCTGGTAAGCTTACAGAATCTGGTAATGAAATCTCAAAGGCCGGTTTTAAAACAAAAAACTGGTATCCGGCAACCATGCCTTCAACTATCCTTGAAACCCTTGTGAAAAACGGTGTTTATAAAGATCCGTATTATGGGAATAATTTAACAGAAGTTGGCGGTTATTTTCCGGTGACCTCAAGTATGTACCTGTATGACCTGCCTGAAGACAGCCCTTTTAGTGTCCCCTGGTGGTTCCGGACGGAGTTTGATCTGCCTGAAGAGGATGATTACATTTGGTTGCATTTAAGCAGTATTAATTACAAGGCAAATATATGGCTAAATGGCTCTTTAATAGCCGATACTGTTGAAATAGAAGGTGCACACCGGTTGTATGATCTGGATATCTCTGACAAGGTGGTCAGAGGCGGGAAGAATTGCC
Organism: Bacteroidales bacterium; assembly: GCA_024763075.1. GTDB lineage: Bacteria > Bacteroidota > Bacteroidia > Bacteroidales > VadinHA17 > JANTGF01. The sequence continues at coordinate 19,422 of JANTGF010000038.1, forward strand.
TGGCTATTGAGATAGTTACACCGGTAAATGGAACGGACATGTCAATTCGCTGGATGCAGGGTTCCAGGATGGTTCCCGATAAAGATGCAGGTATTTGGTACGATGTTAAACTAAGCCGGAACAAAGCGCTCAAAATCCGGTATCCACATGTTATCACTGATCTTAATTTACCGGACACAACAAAAGCCTACCTGACAGTTACAACTGATGTTTACAACAATTCTGAAAAAACGGTCCAGGGAGAATTACAGGGAAATATTTTACCGGTGAACAATATTTCTGAGGGAGGAAACTCTTCAGGAGGTTTTGACAGATATGAATTTTCTGAAAAAGTAAGTCTTAAGCCTCATGAAACCAAACAGGTAAGAATTTGTATTAAAATGGATAATCCCGCATTATGGTGGCCGCACATGTCAGGCAAACAAAATCTTTATGATTTGAACCTGACAATGAAAGACCAAAGCGGAAAACACACCGATGAAAATACAACCCGGTTTGGGGTAAGAGAAATAACCTCAACGCTGGAAGACTTCTTTCCCGGAGTGGACCAGAAACTGGTCAGGGTTTTTCAGGTAAACGGTAAAAATGTCTTCGTGAAAGGTGGAAACTGGACAGAGACCATGATGATGGAAGAGAATCCGGAAAGAAATGAAGCAGAGGTATTGAGTATGCTGAATATGAATTTCAATGCCATACGTACAGAAGGATTCTGGGGAACCGATCATTTCTTTGACCTGTGCGATAAATATGGCATCATGATTTTTGATGGTTTCAATTGCTGTTCCATCTGGGAACGTTGGGATGCCTGGTCAGAAAGGTCATACGAGATTGCCGGATTAAGCTTTCGTGACCAGATATTACGTAAGAGGAATCACCCGGCTTTTGTCGACTGGTTGCTTGGAAGCGACAATCCGGTACCTTTCAGGGTTGAAAAAATGTATGTGGATACCCTTACAAAACACGATGGAACACGCCCGTACCAGAATAACTCTATGTACAGTACCACTCCCTTTTGCGGTTGCAGTGGCATTGATCATGATCCTTACCCCGATACATACATATATTTGCATCCAACTACCTGGTATGGGATGAAGAAGCTAAATGAGAACGGAGATTACGGACCTTATGAATTTCTGGAATTTAATACGGAGGTAAGCCCCGGTGGTGAACAGATTCCTCCCATGGAGAGTATGCGGGCCATGATGCCCAAAGAAGACCTCTGGCCCATAAACAAAACATGGGAACTCCGTCAGTCATCTGATGCTTACTCTGTAAATGCTACAAAAATATTTGATTTCCGGTATGGTAAGCCTTCTGATCTGGAATCTTATACCGCAAAAGCACAGGTTTTTCAGAAGGAAGCTTTCAGGGCAATGACGGAGGCTTTTCGGAAAAATAAGTATAAGGCAAGCGGCATTCTGATCTACAGGGTGAATGCCGGCTGGCCATCCCTGTGTTATTTTTTGTATGATTATTACCTGCGGCCAAATGGTGCATATGCCGGGGTGAAACAGGGTTTTGAACCCTTGCATATTCAGTATTCTTACGACGACAGCACCATTATGGTAGTTAATGATTTATACAAAGGTTTTAAAAATCTGAAGGTAAGCGCCAAAGTGCTGAATTTGGATATGACAGAAAAATATTCCAAAATAACAAATTTAAGCATTGATGAGGATATAGTAATGACTGCTTTCACTTTACCACTAAATTTAAAGGATTTAAGCGAAACGTATTTTCTGAGCTTAAAACTTGAAGATGAAAGCAGTCACCTGATAAGTTCAAATTTTTATTGGTTATCAACAAAACACGATACGGTTGCTAGTTTCTCAACCCTGATGGAATTACCCACAACAAAAATAGTTGCAGAAGGAAAATTTGCAGATAACGGAGCCCATTCAACAGTAAAAGTGAAAATTTCAAATCCTACGGATCAACTGGCCTTTTTTATAAATCCGAAAATCCTGAATGGCTTGCACGGAGATGAACTTTTACCTGCCTATTGGAGTGCAAAATATTTTAGCCTTCTACCCAATGAAACCCGGGAAATTAATGTGGTATTTGACAAAAAGGATTTGAAAGGGAATGAGCCCTGTTTGTTACTGGAAGGCTGGAATACCGATCCTGTTGAAATTTCTTTATCCGATAACGCTGATGTTACACCGGTTTATCAATACAATAAGGTCAAAACGGTTAAAAGCTTAAAAAGCGATCAGGAATTTACGGTTAAACTGAATGTGAAGAATTCTGCAAAAAAGGGAACTGCACTCTTGAAGTCCCGTCAATATTTATTTATTGATGGCGAACCGGTTTCCTACAGGAGGGTCGCCCTGGCACCTGGAGAAGAGAAGCAATTAACCTGGACATCACTTAAAATTAATTCACCGGGATCTCATGAAATAAAAGTTGGAAATATGAAGGCTGTGAGGCTTATGGTAAAATAATATTTTAATAATACGATATGAATTTATTTCGTTTTTTAAACCTGCGGCTGAAAGGGTATACTGTTTTATTAATTGTTTTCCTTTCAGGCTGTTCTCAAAAACCCGATTTTAAAACGTTCCCAAAAATTGATGCACATGTTCATCTCGAAACCTCAGATGATTCATTTGTGCAGGTTCTTAAGGAAAACAATTTCAAATTAATGACTCTTGTGACAGGTTCCGCAAGTCAGCCGGTAATAAATGAGGAGTTTGACTTCGCTAAAGCTCTGCATGATAAATATCCTGAATTTATTTCGTTTGCAACAACCTTTAGCATGGATGGCTTTGGTGAACCGGGATGGCAGCAACGAACCATTGAATGGCTTCAGGAAAGTTTTGATAAAGGCGCCATTGCAGTTAAAGTTTGGAAGGATATCGGTATGACGTTCCGGGATAAGGACAGCAGCTTCATTATGATTGATGATGAGAGATTCGATCCGGTCTGGGATTTTATCGAAGCACAAAATAAAACGCTTGTAAACCATATTGGTGAACCAAGGAATTGCTGGTTACCTGTTGACTCAATGACTGTCCCGGGGGATAAAAAATACTATTCTAATCATCCTCAATATTATATGTACCTGCACCCCGGGTATCCTTCCCATCAGGAATTAATGGAAGCCAGGGACAGGATGCTGAAAAAACATCCCGGTTTAAGATATGTAGGATGTCATCTGGGAAGCATGGAGTGGGATGTGAATGTGCAGGCCAAATGGCTTGATAATCATCCGGACTGTGCCCTGGATATGGCTTCCAGGATTGAGCATTTTAAAGTACAGGACCCGGATAAGGTCAGAAAATTTATTATCAAATACCAGGATCAGCTTCTCTATGCTACCGATATAAGTGTGCAGGATGAAAATCCGGATTTCACCACCCGGAACCAGGTTGAGGAAGTTCTCAATCAGGTTTGGTTAAAAGACTGGGAATATTTTACAACGGATAAAATAATTGAAAATAGCAGTTCTGGAAAATACAAATGTCTCAACCTTCCGGTTTCGGTTTTGAGTAAAATATATTCTGAAAATGCATTGAAAATGTATCCGGGATTTGGTTTGAAACGATAGTTAGAGTAAACAATAGATAATTTTCCTCGAATAAATATACTGAAAATGATGTTTTTAATTGCCTTGATTACACTGAGCTGTAACAATGTCAGTATAAAGGTGCCGGTTGAAGTTACTTTTCATACTGAATCTCTGAAACGTGTTGGAATTGAAGGAGATAACCGGTGTACTACCTTGGCAAAGGACGGAAGCCTGATAACTTCAATGTGTGATGGTTCCAGGCTGGGCAGTGATTGATAAAATGGGACGATAAAAAATAATGATGGTTGGTTCAATTCGATACATTGTGAGTTTAAGTTCAATCGCATGGGCTTTTATTTCTTATGGTGATCATTTTACAGAAGCCGGTAGTCTGATTGTACTGGGGAGTGTTTTTCTTTTTATAACCTCCCATGCCTTTGGACAGGGGTCCGTAATATGGGTTACCTTAGCGAAATATTTCCAAATAGAGTCAGAGGCCGTGGCCAGTCACTCGGAACAACGACTCATTGGATCGCAGCGGCAATTATTTCCTGGATTTTCCCCTTAATTGCAGAATTCTCAGGAGGGTATGTGTTTGCTGTTTATGCTGTTTTTATGGTCATCCAGCTTTTCTGGGTAATTACCCGAATGGTTGAAACCAAGGGTGTTTCTTGGGAACAAATTCAAAAAACACTGGGTATTGATTGAACCCCGAGTCTTATTTTACTTCATTTTGCCTGATTCGTGAGGTATATTCCTTAAATTTGCTTTCCCTGAATTAAGGAAATGAAAAAATAGGTACTAAAAACTAAAATATCACCCGATGAAACGATCTTCCAATATTGAAAAACTTCTGCTATTGATACTGTTTTTTACAGGTTTAAATCCTGTCATTGCACAGTCTTCCCTATCAGGGATAATTAGGGAGAAAAGTACAGGTGAAATTCTGTCAGGAGTAAATGTTTATCTCCCTGAATATTCAAGAGGAACCGTTTCCGGAACGGATGGAAGTTACGAATTAAAAAATCTCAGATCCGGACAGGCTCTTGTGCAATTTTCTATGATGGGATATAAAACCCGGCTGGAAAAGATAAATATCTCTGCGGGTATGGTAAATCTTTCCGTAGAAATGGAACCAAAGGTTATTCAGGGAGAAGAAATTGTTGTAACCGGAGGCTTCCCCGGAAGTCAACATGATAATGTTGTAAAAATCAGCACACTGAAACCAAAAGCATTTTTAACATCAGGAACTCCTTCTCTTATAGAAACACTTACTGAAACTCCCGGGATTGAAATGATCAGTAAAGGTCCGGGTGTGGCTACACCAGTAATCAGAGGATTGTCTTTAAGTAACATTTTATTCCTGAACAATGGTATCCCCATGAGCAACTTTCAGTTTTCTGAAAACCATCCTTTTATGGTAGATGAGAATGGAATGGAAAGAATGGAGATCATTAAAGGTCCTGCATCTCTCCTTTATGGATCAGGCGCTGTTGGAGGAGTAATAAATCTGATTAAAGAAGCGCCTGCACCGGAGGGGAAAATAACGGGCGATTACCTTCTTAAATATTTTGGAAACACCCATGGAGTGACTTCCAATTTAGGAGTAAAAGGAACGCAAAAAAGCTTTACCTGGGGACTCCGTTCAGGGTTTAACAGCCACATGGATTATTTTGACGGAGACAATAATAGAATCCCGAATTCCCGTTTCAACCGGAAAAGCTTAAAGACAAATATCGGCCTTATTGAGAATTTTGGTACTTTCCGGTTATTTTATGATTATAATAAAGACAGACTCGGGATGACTGTTGAGCCGGCAATTATCCTTGTTCCTGAAAATAACAGAAAAAATGAAGTTTGGTATCAGGATTTGTCGAATCATATTCTCTCAATGCAGAATAAAATTTTCATTAAAAAGATGAAATTCGATCTTAATCTGGGATACCAGAGCAATAACCGAAAGTTGTATGGTTCTGCAACCATTGAGCCTTTACTGGTGGATATTAACATGAACAGCTTTAATTATAAGTTGCAATCGTCACTCCCCACCAACGAAACAACAAAAATTATCGTTGGAATACAAGGACTCGAACAGTCGGTACAAAATCATGATGCTCCTCAACGGATTTTGCCGGATGCACGAATATCAGATTTTTCAGTTTTTGGATTGGGACAACATTATCACTGGGAAAAATTAATGATCCAGGTGGGGTTAAGATGGGACTATCGTTTCATTCATGTTCCGGAACAGATTTCCGGAGGGCATTCCCACGACGAAGTGCATGCACAGGAAGACTCCCTGATCAGCTTAAACAATGCTTATAATAATATCAGCCTTTCACTCGGTTCGGTTCTTAATTTAAAAGATAGTATGCATATCCGTTTGAATATCGCTTCTGCCTTTCGTAGTCCGAATCTTGCCGAGCTTACCCAAAACGGAGAACATGGAATACGCTATGAACAAGGGAATGCAAATTTAAATTCTCAAAGAAATCTGGAAGCAGATTTAAGCTTCCATTATCATACTACCCACATGACATTTGACGCATCCGGATTTTATAATAATATTTATGACTATATTTTTCTGGCCCCAACCAGTGACTCAACTGATGATGGTGATAAAATTTATCGCTATACTCAATCAAATGCTTTTTTATACGGAGGCGAAATTCTTCTGCATTTTCATCCACATCCTGTTGATTGGCTTCATTTTAAATCATCCTGGTCTTATGTAAGTGGTAAACAATCGAATGGCGACTATCTACCATTTATCCCGGCGCAGAAAGTGAAACTGGAAATTGAACTGCAGAAAAGAAAATGGTACGCCTTTAGAAACCTCTATTTTAAATTTTCCTCCGATTTTGTTTTCAAACAAAATCATCCGGCACCTTTTGAAACTCCGAGCGCTGATTACATCCTTTTAAACGCTGGCATGGGTGGAGATATTCATGTTAAAAATCAGCTGATCACAGTAGGAGTATTTGCAAACAACCTGTTAAACAAAACATACATCAGTCATCTTTCAACATTAAAAGACCTGAGCCTAAACAATATGGGAAGAAACATTTCCCTGGTTGTAAAAGTTCCTTTTGGAATAAAATAGAACTCTCAAATCAACATAGTGTCTCTTAGAAAACGCCAAATACTACCTTATTCTCGTTTTGAAACCAGTCATTCCGATGACATCGGGGCTCCTGATTTTTAAGACTTCGAAAGTCTTGATAACGAACATTCTGAACTAAACACCGACTTTATGGACGGACTCTTAGCTATCTGGTTTTTCCCATTTTAAATGTTCTGCTTTGTGTTCCTTCGTGCTTTTCTTAGTGATACTTCGTGGTAAAAGAAAAATTAGTTTTAACCACCAGGGATACAATGGGTATCACAAAAGATCATCAACATGTTTTTTCTGCCTCAATTTCCATATCAGGACAAACAGGCCGGCATAAATCAGCATATGAAAATACTTCATCCAGTTTCTTTTGCCACCATAAACACTATAAATAAGCTAAAAAATGAATTTTTCTTTTAAATTCCGGCAATTTTTTAAGACACAAACATCTTGTTTTAATATAAATCGTATTTTTACCGGAGAAAAAGGTCGTTTTAGTCTTATTTTGTAAGAATTGTAGCATGAAAAAAATTATCTTTCTGAATATATGGTTTTTGTTTTTAATACTTATTTCCGGATACAGCCAGAAAACCTATCCCAGATTTATAAAAGCTAAATATCCAATGGTTTGTTATGGAGATAAAAAAACAGCCAATACCCATATTCCTCCTCCTGCCCGGTTTTTAAAATCCACTCAACTGGGTGAAAAGAAATCAAATATCATTGTAGATTACAAAGGTTTTACAAGTGAGGCAAGAAAAGCATTTCAGTATGCAGTTGATATCTGGGAAAGCATTTTGGAATCTCCGGTACCTATTCATATGGAAGCAAACTGGGAGGCAATTGAAGGTTCTACCCTGGGGAGCTGTTTTTCCAATGGTTATTACCTGGGAGTGTATTTTGGTGCCCTTCTTCCTTATGCATATTACCCACTTGCCGTAGCTGAAAAAATGAATAAAGCTGAAATAAATGATCCTACAGAGCCTGACCTGATTGCCAGGTTTAATAAAACTGCCGAATGGTATTATGGAACGGACGGACAAACTCCAGCCGGAAAATATGATCTGGTAACTGTTGTTCTCCATGAAATTGGCCATGGGATCGGTTTCATTGGTACAATGGGCTTAACCAATAATAATCTGGGTACTTATGGTTTTGATAACGGATTAACCGTATCGTTTGATCATCATCTGGAAGGACTTGACAGCATTAGGCTAACAGATACCCTGGTTTTTGATGTACCTTCCCTGGAATTAAAACAGGCCATGACCAATGGCAAATTGTATTACAACAGTCCGGTTTTAAAGTTTAACAATAATAATGAACGGGCAAAAATGTATGCGCCCTCAACTTTTGACCCGGGCTCAAGTGTTTATCACCTCGATGAATCAAAATACCCGCATGGCAATCCAAATTCCCTGATGACTCCCTTCACTTCATTTGCAGAATCCGTTCACGATCCGGGGCCTATCACAATGGGAATGCTGGCTGATTGGGGGTGGATCCATACCTGGATTGATTTCGAGCCATTTAACGACAGGGAAGATCTGAGTGAACCCTTTACCCTGGATGTTACCATTACCAGTGATACCCTTTTTTATCCGGATTCAACTTTCCTTGTTTACTCCTACGATGAATTTACCACGGCAGATACCATCCTATTAGTAAATACCGGAACGGACAGTACCTTTTCCGCAACCATTCCTGTTGACTCCCTTGACCGTACTGTGAATTATTACGTATCTACTTTTGACTATTTTGGGCGGAATTTTACCCAGCCCTCAGGTGCACCGGATCTGTTTTACAAGTTTTATGTGGGTCCCGATACGGTAAAACCTGTGATTGAACATTTCCCGGTGGAATTTATCCTTTACACAGCTGATTCATTAAAAATAAAAACTTCCGTTACCGATAATATGAAAATCGATTCAGTATATACAGAATACTTTATCAATGAAGAAACAGCTGTTTCACTTACCCTGCAACATGATTCTGCCACTGATTATTCTGCCTTTATCATTTTTACTGACGGCCAGCTTATACCCGGAGATTCTATTTCATACCGGATTGTGGCGGTTGACAGTTCTCAAAATGCCAATGTGGCCTATCACCCTGAGGAAGGTTATCATGTGATCAGTGTGGAAGATATCCGTTTGCCTCAAAATGATTATCAGAATGATTTTAACACTGAAAGTGAGGACTTTTTGATGACAGGCTTTCTTGTTGAAACACCTGAAGGTTTTGAAAATGGCGGATTAAATACAAAACATCCTTATGAAAGCCCCGACCAGGACAATCAGGAGATTGAGTATCTTGCACAGTTAAAAACGCCAATAATTCTAAAAGAGAGGGATGCTTTTATGCGTTTTGATGAAATTGTACTGGTGGAACCGGGAGAAACAGGAACGAAATGGGGGGATGATGAATTCTGGGATTATGTAATAGTTGAAGGATCAAAAGATGAGGGGAAAACATGGCATAATTTTGAACCGGGATACGATTGCAGGAAGTATAATGTGTGGCTTACCCGCTACAACTCTTCTATTGATGGAAACAATTCTACTGCAAAAGGAACTCCGGAACTTTACAGAACACGCATGATTGACCTGCTCGGAAGTAATGAGCTAAAAGGAGGAGACACTGTTTTGATCCGTTTCAGGCTTTACTCTGACCCCTATGCTCATGGCTGGGGGTGGGTAATTGACAACCTTGAAATTCAGGGAACGGTTTCTTCTGTAAGATCTAAACATTCCGATTCATTTGAGATTAATGTATTTCCAAATCCTGCCCGTGATCAGTTATCTCTTGAAATCCGGAATTTACCAGAGCCCATTGGCAAATATGTGATCTCTGTTTTCGATTTCCTTGGAAAAGAAATAAAAATCATTAACGGAAATTCAGGTACCCACCAGGTGACTGAGATAATTGATATTTCAGATATCCCCGACGGATTGATGCTGATAAATTTTAAGACCGGGAACTATTCGAAATGGATTAAGGTTCTTAAGGTAGAATAAACGAAAAAAAACTATGAAAAACAGCTGAATATCCCGGTATAAATTATTTAGCTTAAAATTTTAAACGTATAAAAATAATATTAAATTTGTGAGCTTAGTAACGATCATAATATCATAGATAAATGGCAAAAAACATTGGAATCATTTCCCAGATCATCGGACCTGTAATTGATGTAAGTTTTGAAGGTGAGGGCTCCAAACTTCCTGAATTAATGGAAGCCCTGATTATTAAGAGACCCGGAGAATCAGACCTGGTACTTGAATGTGAACAGCACATCGGTGAAAATACGGTTCGTACCATCGCTATGGATTCTACTGACGGTCTCCAGCGGGGTACAGAAGTTTTGGCTACCGGAAACCCCATTATGATGCCGATTGGTGAGCAAATCCGTGGCCGTCTGATGAATGTAATTGGTGACCCCATTGACGGAATTGGTCCGCTGGATCGATCAAAAGGTTATCCCATTCATGCCGAACCACCAAATTTTGAAAATCTTTCTACAGAAAAAGAAGTGCTTTACACCGGAATTAAGGTAATTGATCTGATTGAACCTTATTCAAAAGGGGGTAAAATCGGGCTGTTCGGTGGTGCCGGTGTGGGAAAAACAGTTGTGATACTGGAACTTATCAATAACATTGCCAAAGCCTATTCCGGCTTGTCTGTTTTTGCAGGTGTGGGTGAACGTACCCGGGAGGGGAATGATCTTCTGCGTGAAATGCTGGAAGCCGGTGTTGTGGATTACGGTGAAGCTTTTATAAAAGAGATGGAAAAAGGGAACTGGGCCCTGGACAAAATTGATCATGAAAAACTGAAAGATTCAAAACTTGCACTGGTATTTGGTCAAATGAATGAACCTCCCGGTGCCCGTGCCAGAGTTGCCCTTTCGGGCCTTTCCATAGCTGAATATTTCAGGGATGGTGAAGGAGATGGTGAGGGAAAAGACATTCTTTTCTTTATGGATAATATTTTCCGGTTTACACAGGCGGGATCAGAAGTTTCAGCCTTACTGGGCAGGATGCCTTCGGCTGTGGGATATCAGCCTACACTTGCATCCGAGATGGGAGAATTACAGGAAAGAATTACCTCAACCAAAAACGGGTCCATTACATCTGTGCAGGCCATTTATGTTCCTGCGGATGACCTTACCGACCCCGCTCCGGCAACTACTTTTGCACACCTGGATGCAACTACTGTATTAAGCCGGAAAATATCAGAGCTGGGAATTTATCCGGCAGTTGATCCGCTTGACTCTACCTCCCGTATCCTATCTCCGGATATTGTAGGAAATGATCATTACGAAACAGCTCAACGGGTGAAAGAAATTCTGCAAAGAAACAAGGAACTGGCTGATATTATTGCCATTTTAGGAATGGATGAACTTTCTGAAGAAGATAAACTGGTAGTGCAGAGAGCAAGAAGAGTACAACGATTTTTATCCCAGCCTTTCCATGTTGCAGAACAATTTACCGGTATTCCGGGGAAATGGGTATCTATTGAGGATACCATTAAGGGCTTTAAAATGATACTTGACGGTGAAGTGGATGAATACCCTGAGGGTGCTTTCCACATGGTGGGTACTATAGAAGAAGCCATTGAAAAAGGGAAGAAAATGCTGGCAGAAGTTGAATAAACCTCTGTGACCCAAATCAGGAAATTTTTTGAATTATTCAGGATTACTGAATTCCTGCAGGCATTGCAATTATATTTTATAATAAAGATCTTTCAAAATTACAGATATGTATCTTGAAATTATCACACCTGAGGAAAAGGTCTTTTCAGGCGAAATAAAACTTATCCGTGTACCCGGGACGAAAGGATCTTTCGAGATCCTTCAGAACCATGCACCCATTATATCAACGCTTGAAAAAGGGGATATAAAAGTAATCTCTTCATCCGGAAAAGAAGAACATTTTGAAATAAACGGAGGCCTTATTGAAGTCAGTGACAATAAGATTATTGTACTGGGTGAATTTATTTGAGAATGGGTTTCCCAGGTTGAAATTAAATAAATCAAATGAAATATTTTATTCTGTCTGTTCTTTTAATCGCTCCTTTTCTCGTAAGTGGCCAGGTTCCTGTTCACTTCTATGCAGATGACAGCCTGGAAATAAATGCTGACTTTTACCAGGCCGACCCCTTTTCTCCCTATATTATTTTCATGCATCAGGCAGGTTCCTCAAGAGGTGAATACAGAGAAATAGCTCCCCGGTTCACAAAAATGAAGTATAACGGGCTTGCGGTTGACCTCCGTTCCGGGAAAGAGAGTAACTATATCCAGAATGAAACGGCTAAAAGAGCCAAACAAATGCACCTTCCGCACAAAATGAAGGATGCACGCAAAGATGTAATTGCAGCGGTAAATTATGCCTATAAAACCAGTGGCAAACCGGTCATTCTTTTTGGGAGTTCCTATACCGCTACCCTGGCTCTGGAGGTAGCAAAAGACAACCAAAAAGTTAGCGCAGTGGTGGCTTTTAGCCCCGGTGAGTATTTTTCAGGACATTCTGTAAAAAAGACCATTGCAGGTCTTTCCAAACCTTATTTTGTTACCGGGGCTGTAAAAGAAAAACCTTATATCACAGAGCTTATGTCCGAAACAAACTCTCCCCAGGGCATCCTCTTTTTTCCGGAGGAAGGAAAAGGCCGTCACGGAGCCAGTAACCTCTGGAAGAAGTCAGCAGATGCTTCAGAGTACTGGCTGGCTGTGATTGTGTTTTTCAGGTCTTTGGAGGATAATTAATTTTAACCTTTATTCCCCGTTTTCCGGCGAATTTATAAAACTCCCCCTGGAAACAGTAAATAGCAGGATTATTCATTAACATTAGATTTACAATGGCTGAAAAAATTGTGGTAATAATCAGTACCTCTGATCCGGAGAAAGCACAAACAGCAGCAATGTACGTAAAGAATGCATTGTTTCAGGGTTGGATGGAAGAGGTGAAAATATTCTTTTTTGGTCCGGCACAGGATCTCCTTTTAGAAAATGAAGAACTGCAGGATTTTGTTAAGGAAGTCCGGGCAATGGAAGAGACTCCAATTGCCTGTGAGTTTATTTCCGAAAGAGATCATACAAATAATCAGCTAAGTCAATTGGGTGTAAAAGTGGAGCCTGTAGGATACCAGATATCAGAGCTTATTAAAAATGGTTATGTACCAATGGTCTGGTGATTATAACTTATGTCAACTTATAAATATAATAAATTTGTTTTGGCTTATTCATGAGTCTTAAAAAATACATATCTGAACTTAAACGTCGTCATGTTTTCAAGGCCGGCATTGCATATTTGGTGGTAGCCTGGGTAATTGCAGAGGTTGCATCCGTGGTTCTTCCAACATTCGATGCTCCGGCTTATATTATGAAAGTTCTTTTGATTGTTCTGATCATAGGTTTTCCGGTAAATTTGATTTTTGCCTGGATATACGACCTTACCCCGGAGGGAATTAAGAAAACAGAGGACACTGATCAAAAAGTTCTGATTTCAGAACAAAAAAACAGTCGCCTTAATAAAGTGATCATTGCATCACTGGCTACTATTGTAGTTCTTTTACTAATCAATCAATTTTGGATTTCACCAACCAAAAAAGAAGGAAAAGTAAAAAGCAGTAAAATTGTTGAATCAGCAAATCCCCGTATAAAGTCTATCGACAGAATAGCAGTGCTTCCTTTTTCCAATACAAGACCCGATGCTGAAACAGATTACCTGGGTTTTGCTATTACCGATCAGATTATAGGGAATCTAAGCTATCTGAATAATATTTCCGTGCGATCATCCGGTTCTGTCCGCAAGTATGAAAAAAAAGTGATTGATCCAAAAGCAGCCGGGGATAGCCTTGAAGTAGACTATATATTAGTTGGTAATTTCTTAAAGGAAGCCAATACGATTCGTCTGAATGTTGAACTTGTTAAGGTCAGTACCAATGAAATGATCTGGCGCGAACCTATAGAAGTTGATTTCCACAGTGCTTTTGAACTCCAGGATATTGTAGCGCAAAAAGTGGTTGAAGGATTAAATATTCAGTTCTCTCAGGAGGAGCTGAACAGAATTGAAAAAGATATTCCCTCAAGTCCTTTAGCATATGAATATTATCTTCGTGCCTTGTCATTCCCATTAACACTTGAGGGAAACCAACTTGCCACAGAAATGCTAAAAAAATCAATTGAATTAGATTCAAATTATGCACCGGCTTATTCGCAACTTGCGGATCGGCTTCACCGGGTGGCTATATATGAAAAGTTTGATCCTGAAAAATACAGGCAGGCAGAAAATATTTATCTAAAGGCCATTTCTCTTAATAATGATCTTATTAGTGCGAATGCAGGTTTGGCAATGTATTATGTAGAAACCGGTAGAATTGATAATGCTGTAGAAATTTCAAATCATTTGCTTAAAATTAATCCTAATAACGCAGATGCACTTTTTTCTTTAGGATACAGTTATCGATACGCAGGTATGGTTCAGGAAAGTATTATAAAAATGGAAGAAGCTATTAAAAATGACCCTCGAAATCCCAGGTTTCGAACTTTAAGTTTGTCATACTATACTGCAGGAGATCACAAAAAGGCATTCAAGGTATTTGAAAATCTTGAAGGTAGTCACTGGAATACCGGGATGAAGGGATTTCTTTATTTTAGCCAGGGGAAAAATGAACAGGCACTTGAGATCTTTAATCAAATCATTAATGATCAACCTGACTCATTCTGGGGTTTAATTGCTATTACATATAGGGCAATTATTCAGGGCGATACTTTAACCGGACTCCAAACATTGCAGAAACGTGAGAAATTGAATGTTATAGATGCAGAATCTCTATACCATCTGGCTGGTGATCATGCCTTACTTGGGGATAAAGATGGATGTCTGCGAAGTTTGAAAAAAGCAGTTGAGGGAGGATATTTCAATTATCCCTTTATGCTTTCTGATCCTTTTTTAGATTCGGTGCGTGATGATCCGGAATTCCAAAGAATTCTGGATGAAGCTAAAATGAAACACGAAGCTTTTAAAAAGAAATTCTTTTGAATATAAGGCTACTCAAGGGATAATTTTGAGTTACTCCGTAACTAACAAATTAATAAAACTTAATCCTTTTTGCCCAAATATCGTATAAACATACCCGGGGAAACGGAATCTTGTCTTTTTTTCCCGGTTTTTTGTAACTTTTATTTCAAAAGAGATTCAAAATGAGAACAATATTCATCATATTTCTAATACTGGTTCTTGCAGCAACTTCCTCTTTTTCACAATTTTTATCCGGCGATTGTTGTACATGCTATGCATATGAATATGGCAGTCAGGAAGATTTTTACAGAGATTCATCCATCTACCTGATCTGGAACAGGGAAACCGGTGACTGGGAAGAAAGTTCCTTCTCAAAATATACATACAGTAATGGAAGGCTTGAAAAAACAATTGGTTATTATTTCGATAAAGACCTGTATCAACGCAATGAATCATATCTCCAGATCAAGAATCCTGTCCCCGGAGAGAATAGTCTGGAGAGGCTCACATACAAATGGAACAAAGATTTTCAAAACTGGAAAGAAAGCAGCAAGTCAGTAAGTTACTATAAGGATGATCATAAAATATCTCATAGTATAAATTTTAAATTTGATGAAAATGCTTGCAACTGGGAGTATAATACCCGTTTTGAAAACCTTATAGACAGTGAAAATGCAGCTACTTCTAATATTACTAAAAAATGGGATAAGCTTACAGGCAACTGGCAGGTTAATTTAAAGAATCTTTGTACTGATGATCTTACAAATCTAAAAAGGACCTGTTTTACAACTTCATTGAATGTAAAGACCGGTGCATGGGAACAAACACGCAAAACCCTATACCAATACAATACAAATATGCGGGTTGCGGAGATGTTCCTGTATGACTGTGATAAAGAAAACAATGATTGGAAACCTATCCATCATTCAAAATATGAGTATGATGAAATTGGCAGAAAAATCAGGTGGTTCAGCTGGTCATATGATAAAAAATCAGGAGAAGAAAAACCTTCCGGAAATCAGGAATATGTTTACGATGACCACGGAAATAATTCTGAAGTTTTGAGCTTTTCTTTTGATAAGACTACAAAAGAATGGACAGTTTACCGAAAACAGATAAACTACTGGTCGAAATTGACAGAAACCAAAAGCAAGGAGATCTTATCCGGTACCCTGACAGTGTATCCGAACCCTTTTGTTGACCATACACTACTAAGCCTTACAGGTATTACAAATATTAAAAAGATTGAGCTTGTGAACTTAAATGGTAAGCTTGTGAGAAATTACTATGTTGATGATCCTCTTGAAGAACTGATGATTGAGAAGAATGAGCTGATGCCCGGAATGTACATTGTAAAAGTCTATGCAAATAAAATTTATACCGGGAGAATAGTTATCCGCTAAAATTTGGCAGGTGTCTCAGTTTGAGGCACCTGTTTTTTTTCTACCTTTGGAAAACTATTAAGATAAATCCATATTATGACATCCGAAGAATTCCGAAAGCAAGCCCATTCCTTCGTTGATTGGATGGCTGATTATATTGATTCTGCCGAAAAATACCCGGTGAAATCACAGGTGAAACCTGGTGAAATATTTCAATCCATACCGGACCAGGCTCCGGAAAAAGGAGAATCCATGGATGAAATTTTTCAGGATTTCCAAAAAAAAATACTTCCGGGAATCACCCACTGGCAAAGTCCGAACTTTTTCGCATATTTCCCTGCGAATTCCAGTTATCCATCAGTGCTGGCCGAAATGCTTACCGCTACCCTGGGAACACAATGTATGATATGGGAAACCTCACCGGCTGCTGCAGAGCTCGAAGAAAAAGTCATGAACTGGCTGCTCCGGTTAATGGGATTCCCGGAAGGCTTTGAAGGAGTTATTCAGGACACAGCATCCACAGCTACACTTGCAGCCTTGCTGACTGCCCGTGAAAAAGCAACAAAATTCCGGATCAACGAAAAAGGATTCAACGGACACGAGGATTTTCGTATTTACTGTTCTTCCGAAACACATTCAAGTATTGAAAAAGATGTTAAAATTGCCGGGTTCGGGAGAAGGAGTCTGATTAAAATTCCTGTGGATGATCAATTAAGGATGCGGGCCGACCTTCTGGAAAAAGCCATTCAGGATGACCTGAAAGAAGGTTATCGCCCCTTATGTATTGTGGCTACCCTGGGGACTACAAGTACTACCTCCATTGATCCATTGAAAGAAATTGGTCCAATCAGCGAAAAATATGAGCTCTGGTTACATGTGGATGCTGCTTTTGCAGGTTCAGCACTCATCTTACCTGAGTTTCAATGGATGATAAAAGGAGTGGAAAATATTGACAGTTTTGTTTTCAATCCGCATAAATGGCTTTTTACAAATTTTGACTGCTCCGTATATTTTATAAAAGATGCAAAATCGCTGATTGACACTTTTGAGATCCTCCCTGAATACCTGAAAACAAAAACAAGAGGACAGGTAAATGATTACCGCGACTGGGGCGTTCCGTTGGGAAGAAGGTTCCGGGCATTGAAACTCTGGTTTGTCATTCGGAATTTTGGCGTTACCGGACTGCAGGAGAAACTCCGTTATCATCTGAAAATGGCTCAGGACCTGACCCGGATTATTGAGAAGCATCCGGATTTTGAAATTCTGGCACCGGTTCCGCTAAACACCATTTGTTTCCGTTTTCATCCCGGAAAAGTAAAAAACAAAAGTGAACCGGACCGTTTGAATCAACTGCTGATTGAAACGGTAAACAATACTGGCAAAGCCTATTTTACACATACCCGGGTGAATGATAAATATGCCATCCGTTTTATGATAGGGCAGGCTCATACAACGGAAGAACATGTACAACAAGCCTGGAGGTTGATTCTTGAAACTGCAGAAAAACTTGTACGCTAGTTTATCTGTTTTGTTTCTGTTTTTTAAAACAAAAATATCAGGTAAGTTTTAAATTATGAAGTTTGTATACGTTTTACTTTTCCTGTCCGGTATTGCATCAGGTCAGGATAATCATATCATTTTTCAGGAAGATTTTGAGGCAGCCACACCGGAGGAAATCTCCGAACACTGGAACGACAGTAAAAATGTCAAAGGAATGTCCCTGTCGGATGATGTACCGGAAAACAGCCATGGCATTAAATCTCTGATGATGACCTGGGAACCCGGCAAAAATTCAGGCGGGCATCTTTATAAAATGTTCGAACAGGGTTACGATTCCCTTTTTGCCCGTTTTTATGTAAAATTCGGATCAACACATTCACCCGTTCATCATCTTGTGCATATGGGAGGATACAACCCACCTACCCCCTGGCCCCAGGGAGGTGCAGGAATAAGACCAACCGGCAATGAACGTTTTCATACCGGAATTGAACCCATAGGGAAAAAATGGTCCTGGGATTTTTATTCCTATTGGATGCATATGCGTGGTTCGGGGCAACCAATACGGTACTGGGGAAACACTTTTCACCCAAACCCTCCTGCAAAAGTCAAGCTGAATGAATGGATATGTGTGGAATTTATGATGAAAGTAAACGATCCACCGGATGCTTATAACGGAGAGCAGGCGTTTTGGATCAATGGCAAAAAAATTCAGCACCTTGGAAAAGGCTATCCAAACGGGTACTGGGTATGGGATAAATTTATTCCCGATGCTGACAGTACCGGATTCGAAGGTTTTCAATGGAGAAATAATCCTGATCTGAAACTAAACTATTTCTTCCTTCTGTATTATATGACGGGTGGCATCCCGGGCAAAACGGACACCATATGGTTTGACGATGTTGTGATCTCCACGGAATATATAGGGCCGGAATAAAAATATTAGCTGTGGCCAGGATTGCAAATCCGCGCCGACCAACTTGTTCTGTGATCACTTATAAACAAAATATAAACCTGAAATATTCAACCTGGACTTGAGTATTTCGGGTTTATTTATTATATTTGTTACATGATTCAACGATTTATAACAAAGAGCTTACTTGAAACTATAAGCTATTTTCCTGTTACAGGTATAGTTGGCCCTCGTCAGGTAGGGAAAACAACCTTAGCAAAATTTCTAATGCAAAAAATAGGTAAAGATTCTGTTTATTTGGATCTTGAGAATCCCATGGACCTGGCTAAACTCAGTGACCCGATATTGTTTTTTAATCGTAATCAGGATAAATGCATTGTTTTGGATGAAATTCAACTTGCTCCTGAACTTTTTCCAATACTCAGGTCGATGGTTGACGCAAAAAAGGTTCCTGCCCGGTATATAATCCTGGGATCAGCATCTCCTGAATTAATACGTGATTCTTCTGAAACGCTGGCCGGGCGGATTGCTTACGAGGAACTTACTCCTTTTAATATAACTGAACTTGCCAATGAAAAAGACATATATTCCCATTGGTTCACCGGTGGGTTTCCTGATGCCTTTTTAGCACCCGACAATTCATTAAGTAAAAAATGGCTTTCCAATTATATACAAACATATATCCAACGGGATTTGCCCATGTTGGGTTTGAATATTGATCCTAAATTAATACGAAAACTCTGGACAATGATAGCTCATTTACATGCTGGCATTTTAAATATGAGTAACCTTAGTAAATCATTGGAAATAAGTTCTACAACAATAAAGAAATATCTTAATTTTCTTGAAAATGCTTTTCTGATCCGTCAATTATACCCCTATGCTGTAAACGTAAAAAAGCGACTTGTAAAAGCGCCAAAAATATACATAAGAGATTCAGGTATTTTACACAATTTGCTGAACATTCCAGAGTTTGATTCATTGGAATCCAACCCTATACTTGGAGCTTCCTGGGAAGGTTATGCAATTGAACAAATTTCTCAAAAACTGGATATTGACACCTCTTGCTATTTTTATAGAACCCATGAAGGTGCAGAATGTGATTTAGTACTTGTAAAAGGTGGAAAAGCATTAATAGCAATTGAGATTAAATATACTTCCAGTCCAAAAATAAGCAGGGGGCTTAACCAGTCTTTTAAGGATATTAATGCAGGTCAGAATTTTATTATCACACCAAATACAGATGATTATTATATACGGGAAGATATCAGGGTATGTAGTTTGATTACATTTTTAAATAATTATTTACCTTAGAATTATGATGCTATTTGCTCCCAATCGTCCCCGCCGGGAGAGATATATTTAAGATAAATCCATCACAAATAAATAATTCAGTATGAACACAGAACTTTACGTGAAAAATCTGACCGGAAAATTCAGTGCTGCTGCGAATCAAAAAAAGAGCCTGCAGATGAGTAAATACATGAAAAACCTGTTTGATTATTACGGAATTCAGGCTCCCCTTCGAAGAGAAATAAGCCGGAGATTTATCCGTGAAGAAGGCATCCCTGAAAAAAATGAACTTAATAATGTAATTGAAAAACTCTGGTCGGTTCCTCAGCGTGAGTGTCAGTATTTTGGAATGGAACTTGCTGCCCGGTACATTAAAAAAACGGAACGTAAAGATATTGAGATTTTTCAGTGGATGATCCTTCATAAATCATGGTGGGATACCGTAGATTTTATCGCTGTAAATCTGGTAGGAAACTATTTTCTGCAGTTTCCTGAAAAAAGCTATCCGCTTATGGAGAAATGGCTGAGTTCAAAAAATATATGGCTTCAGCGTTCAACGCTGATCTTTCAACTGAAATACAAAAATAATACAGACAGGGATCTGTTGACAAACCAAATTCTTGCATTAAAAGATCATAAAGTGTTTTTCATAAAAAAAGCCATTGGGTGGGCATTAAGGGAATACTCCAAAACCAATCCGGAATGGGTAAAGGAATTTGTTGAGCAAACTGAGTTGTCACCCCTGAGTAAGCGGGAAGCACTGAAAAGATTGAACCCCGGATAATAAATGATCTGACCTGTTTTCTACAGTCTCTAAAAACTATCAAAAGTTATTTATTCTGCACTCTGTTTATATGGTATTCCGGACTATTTACATTCTTTTATTGATATAAATCATGCCCAAATATTAGGTCATGTGAAGTATTTATTCTTTATTTATCCAACAATAAAAAATTCTTCGTTTTAATATAAAAATCATAATATGAAACGAACATGAACTTTTTTAATCAAAAGTTCACACACAAAAATGATTAAAACAAGTTCATGGGAGAACGGAGTGGTTACATCTGTTCTTAAAT
>JANTGF010000039.1 GCA_024763075.1 Bacteroidales bacterium
CTTCATTAAAAGATGACTTCTCCCCTTTTCTTTCTATAATCTGAGGATTAATGAATACTTTTTTAAAATCACTAAAAACCGGATCCTCATCCTCCAAAAGAGAAGCATCGATTACAAAGAGCCGGATGGATTTCCCAACCTGTGGTGAAGCCAGACCAATTCCATCTGAAACATACATAGTTTCAAACATGTCTTTGATAAACTGGTCAAGGCCTTCATAATCCTCATCAATTTCTTTAGCAATTTTTCTTAATACCGGATGGCCGTAAACATAAACTGGAAATATCATATTAATTACTATTTTTTTGCATGTCAAGGTAAGTTTGCAGAATGATCACCGCACTGATTTTATCAACCATCGCCTTATCCTGTCTCTTTTTCTTTTTTAATCCCCCATCAATCATTACCTGTCTGGCCATTTTTGATGTAAATCTTTCATCAACCAGTTCTACTTTGAGGCCGGGATAAACTTTTTTAAATTTTTTAAGAAAAGGCTTTAGATATTCCATCGATTCTGAGGGCCTGTTATTCATTTGAACCGGATAACCAACCACTACAGACTCCACATCCTGTTGGGCCAGGTATTCCTTAAGGAACACCCAAATCTTTTCTGTAGAGACGGTATCCAGTCCGTTCGCAATCATAGCCAAAGGGTCTGTTACTGCCAGACCAACTCTTTTTCTTCCAAAATCAATAGCCAGAATTCTACTCAAACTTTCTTGTTTTTTAATTTCACAAAGTTACATATAAAAATCTGAGTGCAAGAAAGTTTTTTTACACAACAAAAAAAAAGGCATTTACAAAATGCAAATGCCTTTTTTATCAATACTGTATTTTTATTCCTTACCAGAATAATCCATATGAGCCAGTCTCTGGTAATAATCAAATCTCCATTTGGCATTATCCTTAGCTGCGCTGAATAATGTATCTGCTTCTTTCGGGAATGATTTTCTGAGAGAAGTAAATCTGACTTCAGAATTCAGAAACTCAGGGAATTTTTCCCATTGCGGATCTTTGGAATCAAGTATAAAAGGGTTCTTTCCCTCTTCTTCAAGCACAGGATTGTATCTGTACATATGCCAGAAACCGGATTCAACGGCAAATTTTTCCTGATCCTGTGATTTTGCCATACCCCTTCTTAAACCATGGTTGATACACGGAGAATAAGCAATAATGATTGAAGGTCCAGGAAAAGCTTCAGCCTCTTTCATAGCCTTAAAGAACTGTGACTGGCTGGCACCCATTGCCACCTGGGCAACATATACATAACCATAAGTCATTGCCATGGCACCCAGATCTTTTTTTCTGATCTTCTTACCGGAAGCAGCAAACTTCGCCACAGCACCTGTAGGTGTTGCTTTGGATGACTGGCCTCCGGTATTGGAATATACTTCCGTATCCATAACGAGCACATTCACATCTTCGCCAGAAGCCAGAACATGATCGAGTCCGCCATAGCCAATATCATAGGCCCATCCGTCACCTCCCATAATCCATACAGATTTCTTGATAAAATACTGTTTCAGGGTAAGCAATCCAGCAGCAGCAGGATCTTTCTCCTTCGATAATAAATCCATCACTTTAGCAGAAGCTTCTTTTGAAGCATCGGCATTTTCCATACTGTCTATCCATTCCTGACAGGCTTCGGAAGCTGCTTTGGAGAACTTATTCATTGAAGCTTTCATTTGCTGAGCAATTCTTTCTCTGATCTGACGAATTCCAACAGCCATACCGTAACCATATTCGGCATTATCCTCGAAAAGTGAGTTTGCCCAGGCCGGACCCTCACCGTCTTTATTTACACAATATGGTGTGGATGGCGCAGAACCTCCATAAATAGAGGAACAACCGGTAGCATTTGCGATGATCATACGGTCACCGAACAACTGGGTAATATTTTTAATGTATGGCGTTTCACCACAACCGGCACAGGCACCTGAAAACTCAAACAAAGGTTGTGCAAACTGGCTGTTTTTAACGGTTTTATCCTTGGGTACAACATCTTCCTTGTAACCCACTTCTTGATGCATGTAATTCCATCTGTCGATTTCATCAAGCTGTGTGTCCAGCGGTTTCATAACCAGGGATTTTTCCTTGCTCGGGCAAACATCGGCACACACGCCACAACCGGTACAATCCAGCACACTCACCTGTATTCTATAATGATATCCTTTAATTCCGGCTTTCCCCTCAAGGGTACTCGTACCTTCCGGTGCACCGGCCTTTTCATCTTCTGTAAGAAGGAATGGCCGGATGGCTGCGTGAGGACATACATAGGAACACTGATTACACTGGATACAATTTTCATCAACCCATTCCGGAACATTTACAGCAACCCCTCGTTTCTCATACTGTGCAGTGCCAGCAGGGAAAGTACCGTCTTCACGTCCCAGGAAAGTACTTACAGGAAGATCATTTCCTTTCAGTGCATTAATTGGCTCTACAACATTTCTAATGAAATCAGGGATATTTCTGGAATCTTTTTTCTCTACCGGTTTAAGTTTTTTCCATTCTTCCGGAATTTCAATTTTGGTAACATCACCACCTTTATCAACCGCGGCGAAATTCATATTTACAATTTCTTCGCCCTTCTTGCCATATGATTTCACAATGGCTTTTTTCATCTCATCTACAGCCTGTTCAAAAGGGATAACCTCTGAAACTTTAAAGAAGGCCGATTGCATTATAGTATTGGTCCTGGATCCAAGCCCGATTTCCTGAGCAATCTTTGTGGCATTGATAATATAGAACTTAATTTCATTTTCAGCCATATATTTCTTCATGCTATCCGGCAATCTCTTTTTGGTTTCTTCCACATCCCAGATAGAGTTTAACAAAAAGGTTCCTCCTTTTTTCAAACCTTTAAGCATATCATACTTTTTCAGATAAGAAGAAACATGGCAGGCCACAAAATCAGGATTATTCACCAAATAAGTAGCTCTGATCGGATGATCGCCAAATCTTAAATGAGAGGTAGTTATTCCACCGGATTTTTTTGAATCATAATCAAAATATGCCTGGCAATATTTATCTGTTGAACCACCTATGATTTTTATAGAGTTTTTATTTGCCCCAACCGTTCCATCAGAACCCAATCCGTAAAACTTAGCTTCGAAGGTACCTTCATGCGTAACAATAAGTTCTCCTTTGGGCGAAAGGGAAGTAAAAGTAACATCATCGACAATTCCTATTGTAAACAGGTTTTTTGGATTTTCTGCTTCCAGGTTATCAAACACAGCCTCAATCTGAGAAGGAACTGTATCTTTTGAACTCAGTCCATACCTTCCACCAACAATCACCGGCCGTTTATCCATATCAAAATAAAGGTCTCTGACATCCAGATAAAGTGGTTCTCCGTTTCCACCGGGCTCCTTACTTCTATCGAGAACAGCAATTTTTTTAACAGATTCCGGTATGGCTTTGAAAAAATGTTTTGCAGAGAAAGGGCGATAAAGGTGAACAGCCAGTAAACCGACTTTTTCACCCTTTGCATTTTTGTAATCCACTACCTCTCGGATGGTTTCGGTGACTGACCCCATGGCAATAATAATACTTTCAGCATCAGGAGCGCCATAATACATAAAGGGGTGATATTCCCTGCCGGTAAGTTTGGTAATTTCCTGCATGTAATCATCCACCACATCAGCAACAGGTTCATAAAACTTGTTTATGGCTTCTTTTGCCTGAAAGAAAATATCCGGGTTTTGTGCTGTTCCTCTGGTAACCGGATGCTCAGGATTTAAAGCCTTATCCCTGAATTCCTGAAGTTTATCCCAGTCTAAAAGTTCACGGAAATCTTCGGTTTCCAGCATCTCTACTTTTTGAATTTCGTGAGAAGACCTGAAACCATCAAAGAAGTGCAGGAAAGGAATACTTGTTTTTATTGAAGCAAGATGAGCCACACCGGCAAGATCCATAATTTCCTGGATACTTCCGGTTGCGAGCATAGCAAAACCAGTTTGACGGGTCGCATAAACATCAGAATGATCTCCAAAAATCGAAAGCGCATGGGCTGCCACCGAGCGGGCACTTACATGAAATACACCGGGCAGTAATTCTCCTGCAATTTTATACATATTCGGGATCATCAGTAATAATCCCTGAGAAGCAGTATAAGTAGAGGTCAGGGCTCCTGATTGCAGAGAACCGTGTACCGCTCCGGAGGCACCTGCTTCCGATTGCATCTCACTCACTTTTACTTCCTGTCCGAACAGGTTTTTCCTTCCAAATGCTGCCCATTCATCCACATTCTCCGCCATATTGGAGGATGGAGTAATAGGATAGATACATGCAACTTCGCTAAACATGTAGGCTATATACGATGCTGCATAATTGCCATCACATGTTACAAACTTCTTTTTCTTTGTCATCTTATATTCTTTATATGTTTAATTATCAACTGGTTAACCTTTTACTATTAAGCAATGTAAAATTAGTACAATTCTTCAAAAAAAGGAACCTGAAAATAGAAAAATAAATAATTAATTATCAATCCAAATAATTCAAACCGCTAAATGCCCTCCCTTAGCCCGCAATATTCACCACTATTTATAAATATTCATTCTATATACTTAACAAACAATGCATTAAATCATCTTTTCCGAAAAATCTAATTACCTAAAATTGGGTATCTGTTTTTTAGCCCGGAAAATTTATTGAACTTTCTCTGATTAAGTCCCACCATCAAATTTGAGTATTTAACATCCCCCGAATTTGGCCCCGATTCATCGGGATAAACCGGGGATTTCTGCTTTCCTTCCCTTTACTCATCGCACAACTTCTCCCGATTTGGCGGGATTCATGCAGTTCACTGCATTCCTTTATGAATAAAGCGGATTTTTATACATAACAAAAAGAACGAAAAACCGAGGCCAAAAGTAATAAAAAAAAGGGTTCTTTTATATGAAAAAAGTCACCCTTTATATTTAAAGTATACATCTATAAAACTTAATCACTGTTCATGGAGATCAGAAATTCCTCATTACTTTCTGTCTTTAACAACCGGTCTCTCATAAAATCCATTGCCTCAACCGAAGTCATGTCGGATAGATAATTTCTCAATACCCATATTTTACTTAGAGTTTCCTTATCTACCAGTAAATCTTCCCTCCGTGTACCTGATGGATTTATGTCAACAGAAGGATAAATCCGTTTGTTGGAAAGTTTACGGTCAAGCTGAAGTTCCATATTACCGGTTCCTTTGAACTCTTCAAAAATCACATCGTCCATTTTTGAACCGGTTTCGGTCAGTGCAGTAGCTAGAATCGTAAGTGAGCCACCGTCTTCAATATTTCTTGCAGCACCAAAGAATCGTTTTGGTTTATGCAAAGCATTAGAATCCACACCTCCCGACAACACTTTCCCGGATGCAGGAGCAGTTGTATTAAATGCCCTTGCCAAACGTGTAATGGAATCAAGTAATATCACAACATCATGCCCGCACTCAACCAGTCTTTTTGCTTTTTCAAGCACAATATTTGCAACACGCACATGTCGCTCAGCAGGCTCGTCAAACGTGGAAGCAATCACCTCTGCTTTTACATTTCTTGCCATTTCTGTCACTTCCTCAGGTCTTTCATCAATAAGTAAAACAATCATGTAAACTTCCGGCTGATATTCTGCAATAGCATTGGCAACCTCCTGAAGTAAAATTGTTTTTCCCGTTTTTGGCTGAGCAACGATCAATCCCCGCTGGCCTTTCCCAATGGGTGCAAACATATCCAGAATCCTGACAGAAAGATTTCCTCTTCCTTTTTCATATAATTTAAACTTATCATCCGGGAATAAGGGGGTAAGGTAATCAAATTGAACCCTGTCTCTGATGAATTCCGGGCTCCTCCCGTTAATTTCATGAATTTTAATCAATGGAAAATACTTTTCCCCTTCCTTTGGAGGACGGATCGTTCCCATAACCGTATCACCGGTTTTCAAACCAAAAAGTTTGATTTGTGACTGAGAAACATAAATGTCATCCGGTGAATTCAGGTAATTAAAATCCGCAGATCTCAAAAAGCCATAACCATCAGGCATAATCTCAAGCACCCCGGAATTGGAGATAATACCCTCAAAGTCATAAGTATCTTCAAATTTTCCGTTTCTTCTTTTTTGCCTGTCATGATCAATATCATTTTTAGGCCTCCGGTGATCATCATGCTTCCTGTGGTTATCACTTCCTCCTTCCCTGGGCCTTCTATGCTCCTGTTTTTTCTCAATTACTGCCGGTTCCTGCTCTTCTTTCTTTAATTTTTGAGCCTTACTTTCAGGTAAAGGTTCCTCCTTCTTTTCAGGTTTCTTATTACGATTTTGTACAGGTTTACTTTCCTGAACTTTTTGTTCATCAGAAGAGTTTTTCTGTATTTTTTTCCTGGAATCATCAGGAGTTTTTTCAACCCTTTTTCTTCGACTCTGTGGTCGGTTTCTTGGGTCTTTTTTCTCAGAAAAGGACTTTTTTGGTTCAGATTTATCTTTTTCAGCAGCCAAAATGGCTTGTTGATCAAGGATTTTATAAACTAAATCCTGTTTTCTAAGGCTATCTGCCCGTCGAATTTTTAATTCTTTGGCAATCTCACGCAGCTCGGAAACAAGCTTTTTGTTGAGTTCTAAAATGTCTAACATGTATTATAAATAAATAAATAAGTGTAACTATAGTGTAGAGTTTACAAGGTATATAAGCTAATTAGTATAATAAAAATAATTTTGAGAATGTGCTTTTAACAAGCAACTTTTTATAATAATTATCTGAAATGGAGTTGATTTAATCGACTATCATCTGGAAATTCTTTGCAAGTATAAGAATTTTATAAATAATTAAAAAAAAATTATTAATTTTCTTTCAAATTTTTACAAGTAATTTATTTTACAACTGTTTTACAGCAGGATTTACTTTTTTAACTGGTTTATACTCTTTTTTTGTTGATTAGTTTTAAATCCATTTTACCCACTGGCAGAATGAAACAAATAAGAATGGTAAAGCAAATTACAAACAGGGAATCTATTTCCCTGGATAAGTATTTGCAGGAAATCAGTAAAATTGAAATGTTGACTCCCGAGCAGGAAGCACAATATGCCAGTGAAGCCCGACACGGAGATCATAAGGCCCTGGTAAAGCTTATCAATGCAAATTTAAGATTCGTAGTTTCTGTTGCTAAACAATATCAGAACCAGGGTTTAAGTCTGATGGATCTGATTAATGAAGGAAACATCGGATTAATTAAGGCTGCAACCAGATTTGATGAGACCCGGGGATTTAAATTTATTTCTTATGCAGTTTGGTGGATTCTGCAATCCATTCTTCAGGCACTTGCCGAAAATGCAAGGATTGTACGTTTGCCTTTAAATAAAATCGGATCCATAAATAAAATTAACCGCATGTTCAGTTCCCTTGAACAAAAATTTGAAAGGGAACCCTCCGTTGATGAGCTGGCACAGGCCCTTGATCTGGCACCTGAAGATGTAAGAGCTGCCATTGGCCACTCATCCCGTTATGTTTCCATGGATGCCCCCCTGCCGGATAATGAACGTGAAACAACCCTGTATGAGACCTTAATGGACAGGGAAGCCTCCAGCCCGGACAAAGATCTGATACACGAGTCATTACGTAGGGAAATCGAAAGAGTTCTTCATTCTTTAACATCCAGAGAAGCCGATATTTTAAGATTGTACTATGGTCTGAAAGGATATCCTCCTCATTCCCTTGATGAAATAGGAGAAAGATTTCATTTAACCCGGGAAAGAGTCAGACAGATCAAAGAAAGAGCTATCCGCCGTTTAAAAAATGTTTCCCGTTGCAAAATATTAAGATCCTATTTTTAAGTTACGAAAACCTCAGGCCTGGGAGAATATGCCCCCCTGAATTCACTCCAATCTTTCAGTGCATTAAAGAAAATTTTATTTATTTTTCTTCAATAATTAATAATTTTCCTTAAAATATCTATTTTTACGGTAAAAAATACAGAATGAGTCACCTGGTTGCCCCTTCATTTTTATCTGCTGATTTCAGTAATTTATCCAAAGATATCCGGATGATCAACAACAGTCAGGCCGACTGGTTTCACCTGGACATAATGGACGGTGTATTTGTTCCCAACATATCTTTTGGAATTCCGGTTATTGAAAGCATTAAGAAACAGGCAGAAAAACCACTTGACGTACATCTCATGATTGTTCAGCCTGAAAGATATATTGAAACCTTTGCCAAAGCAGGTGCTGATATTTTGACGGTTCATTATGAAGCCTGTACACATCTTCACCGCACACTCGAGCAAATACGGTCCAAGGGTATGAAGGCAGGTGTTTCTCTTAATCCGCATACATCCGTTCACCTGCTGGAAGAAGTGATAAATATGGCTGATATGGTTTTGATCATGTCAGTAAATCCGGGATTTGGCGGCCAGAAATTTATTGAACATTCCTATGATAAGATCAGAAAATTAAAAAGCCTTATTCATTCTTCAGGATCAGATACGCTCATTGAAGTTGACGGCGGAGTCAGCCTTTCCAATGCCAAAGCCCTGATTGAGGCCGGTGTAGATGTGCTGGTTGCAGGAAATGCTATTTTCAAAACAGAAAATCCTACGGAAACGATTGAACATTTTAAGAAACTGGATACCTGACTTCCGGGTATATCCACATTAAAAGCCCGAACCGGTATAAATTGCAATTTAATGAAACCGGTTTTTCAGGGCAAAAAGTTAATTACCAGCCCTTTAATAAAATAAGGGCTTAAAAAATTTATGATTTTATGCAGGAAACCATAAAAAATATAAGTACGGACAGTCTTTATCATTCTCTGTATGAACCCGGATATAAGATCATTGATATTCGCCCGGTTGAAGCTTACAACGGATGGAAATTGAAAAATGAAAGCCGGAGTGGCCATATCCCGGGTGCAAAAAGTCTGCCATACCGGTGGTCAAAATATATTGACTGGATTGAAATTGTAAGGTCTAAAGGAATCTCCCCTGAACAATCATTGATACTTTATGGTTATGATCCTGTTGAAACAAAGGATTTAGCCGGTTTGTTCATGCGGGCCGGCTACCCGGAGATTTATGTTTATGATCATTTTACAGATGAATGGTCTGCTAATCCAAAGTTGCCCCTGGACCATTTAAAAAGATACAAGCAGCTTGTATATCCCGAATGGTTGCAAACTTTAATTTCAGGAAATACTTCCCCCGAATACAAGGGAAATGATTTTGTTATCTGTCATGCACATTACCGTAACCCTGAAGATTACAGAATTGGACACATTACCGGAGCCGTTGAATTAAACACACTGAGCCTGGAATCACCCGAAACCTGGAACCGCAGGTCTCCCGAAGAACTCAGGGACGCTTTATTGAAAAAAGGAATTACAACAGATACCACGGTCATTCTTTACGGCCGGTTTTCTTTGCCGGATAATGAAGATCCTTTTCCGGGAAGCAGTGCAGGACACTTGGGAGCCATTCGCTGCGCATTTATTATGATGTATGCCGGAGTAAAAGACGTAAGGGTTCTCAATGGAGGGATCAGGTCATGGGAGGATGCAGGTTATTCTCTCACAACAGAAGAAACCATTGCCCGGCCGGCAAATGATTTTGGCACGGTTATTCCGGATAATCCTGAACTTGCAGTTGATCTGCCCGAGGCTAAAGACCTGCTTAAATCAGAAAACGGAGAACTGGTCAGCGTACGCAGCTGGAAAGAATACATAGGTGAAGTAAGTGGTTATAATTATATAGAAAAGAGAGGAAGGATCCCCGGATCTGTTTTTGGAAATTGTGGCACAGATGCTTACCATATGGAAAACTATCGTAACCTGGATCATACAACCCGGGAATATCAGGAGATAGAAGCAAACTGGAAAGAAGCGGGCATCACACCCGATAAACATATTGCTTTTTATTGTGGGACCGGATGGCGTGGAAGCGAAGCTTTTTTTAATGCATGGCTGATGGGATGGCCGAGGGTATCTGTATTTGACGGAGGATGGTTTGAGTGGAGCAACGATCCGGATAATCCAATTGAGACAGGAATTCCAAACTGATCCGTAGGATCAAAGGATTTAAACAAAAATCTTCTCGTCCACCATAGCGGAACGCACTACACCCCTAGCAAGCCTTACGCTTGCACCATAGCTATAGCGCAGGAGCATGGCGGCCAATGGAGGGTGGAATAAAATAATAATTGCAACAAGAAATTCTGATGTATTTTAGTAAGAAACAACATATAACAAACGAATTGATCGCTGTTCAAAATTTTTTGCCTGAAAAAGGACTGAAGGAGATCAGGAAAGAACTTGCAAACGGATTAGAAGCTCCCCGGAAATACATTTCCAGTAAATTCTTTTATGATAAAAAGGGTTCCGAACTTTTTGATGAAATTACCAGACTGAATGAATACTATCCAACCCGGACAGAAGAGTCAATACTTTATGATATTTCTTCCCGCCTTGCGAATGAATTTACAGGTTCTACCATCATTGAACTTGGGAGTGGCAGTTCATCCAAAATCTCTATTTTATTAGAAGCTTACTTTAAGAATAATCTGAACAGCCTTACCTATGTTCCTGTAGATATCAGCCGGTCGGTGCTGGAACTTTCAGCCATGGGCCTGCTGGAAAGATTTCCCGGAATTATTATTGAACCAATGGTTGCTGACTTTACAAATCAACTTCATTTGCTCCCGAAAAAAGGAAAAAATATTATCTGTTTTTTTGGGAGCACCATAGGTAATTTTACCAGAACACAGGCATCGGACTTTCTGAATGGCCTGAGTGCCCGGATGGAGCCAGGTGATGAATTATTGCTGGGTATTGACCGTGTTAAAGACAGAGCCCTGCTTGAAAATGCCTATAATGACAGCAAACAGATTACTGCAGCTTTTAACAAAAATATATTAAATGTAGTTAACAATCTGTTACTCACAGATTTCAATCCTGATAAATTTGATCATCTGGCCTTTTATAACGAAAAAGATTCCCGGATAGAAATGCATCTGACTGCCAGGGAAGATATGGAAATCAACAGTCCGCATTTAAAAAAGAACATCCGGCTTAGAAAGGGAGAAAATATACACACCGAGAATTCGCATAAATTCACGGATGAGCATATATCAGAAATTGCCGGACAAACCGGATTTCATATTAAGGATATTTATCATGATAAAAACGGATGGTTTTCTATTTGTCATTTTTACTCTCCGTAAAACAGTCTAATAAAGAAATCCTCTTAGTTAGTGTCTCTTAGAAAACGCCAAATACTGCGTTATTCTCGTTTTGGAAACGGTCATTTACAAAAGTAAACTCGCTGATTTTCAAAGCTTCGAAAGCCTTGTCTTTTGCGTCTTCTAAGAAGCCACTCGAAAAGTTAAGAGTTTTCTTAGAAGCATTAGTTGAAATTTATTCCTATTTTTACGAATAAAACAGAACAAATGAGCAATGAGCAGAAATTCTTTTCGGAAAAACAAACACAGATCGCCAGGTTTGCCAAAGCTTTGGGACACCCCGTACGCCTTTATATTTTAGAGTTGTTATCACGGGAATCCTGCTGTTATAGTGGAGACATTTCACAAGACCTCCCCATTGCCAGATCCACACTTTCCCAGCATTTAAAGGAATTAAAAAATGCCGGTCTGATCCAGGGTGAGATTGAACTGCCTAAGATTAAGTATTGCCTGAACAGGAAAAACTGGGAACTGGCGCAACATTTATTCAAAGATTTTTTTGAAGAATGACCGGTTCCAGCTAAGCTGTGTATGGAAGTCACTACCTCATTTTGTCCTATTCTTTGCCTTTGAGATAATCCTGAAGATAGTTGAAATGCCGGGTTAGTTTACCATTTTTAACAATGGTGGCTCTTTCAATGATCCCATCCTTATCTTCTCCAAACAGAGAAGGAAGTACATTTTCCAGCAGGGCCTTACCAAAATCTTCAGAAGCATTCCTGGGCAGTTCACCGGGAAGATTATCCACAGCCATTACAGTGATATTCTTATGGTCAAAAGCATCTCCCTCCTGCCCTGTTTCAGGATTATAACCATAAAAAGGTTCGGCAATCGTCGAAGCATACAGGGTTGAAGGTATAGGACCGTCAATATCACAACTCACATCGGCAATAACCTGCATTTTGAAATCCTTTTCTTTCATGTCTTCCGCCCTCATAAAAACCGGTGATGCCGGATCCCAGAAATGACAGGCAATAAATAAATCGGTAACTTTGGTATAAGGATAGAAAGTTGGTACATATTCGGAGGGATGATCAAAGAAATGCTGCAGATCAAATGGCTCCCCGTCTTTTCTTCTCACATATTTATCCGGATCAATACGACAAACCACCGGTTCATTAAACTCTTTGTTCAGAAACTCTTCTGAGGAAACCTCTTTCAGATTCAAAGAAGAAAGGGTTTCCATTGCACCATGGGCCACCCGTCCCCCTCCGGAGATCAATATTTTGATGGCAGGAAGTTTAACAGCCTGAAGTCCGGACAGCATTTCATCCAAATCATGCCATTCATGAGCAGGTCGCAAGTGAAAATCACCCGTACGTTCCCCCCATGCCCTGAGTCCGTTATAGGCTCCCACAATTCCGGCCCATCTTCCAAATGCCACCAGGCGTACATGATTGGTATCCGTCAGATATTCATAATCAATCAGCGTAATATTTTTTTCAACCACTGTTTGTAAAAGTTTGCGGTTATAGGGCTGTTTTTTTGCCGTATGGGAGAAAAACAAATAGGTTTTTTCCGGAATGAGTGCCGGTATATCCACCTCTTTTACACCAATCAGAATATCTGCATCTGAAACATCTTCCACAAGTTGAAGGCCGGCTTTCCGGTATTCATCATCATTAAAGCAACGCAACTCACTTTTCCGGATTCGCAAATCCAACTCAGGAAATCTTTTTACCAGTTCAGCTCCTATGACGGGTGTTATTGCCACCCGGCGATCAGGAGGGTTTTTTGTTTCTTTTAAAACCCCCACTTTTATTTTGCTACTCATATCATAAAATTTACCGCTAAATTTAGGTAAAAAACCGGTATCTAAAACCAAAATAATCATTCTTTTGGGAAAACAGTACCCAAAAGCACTGCCAATTGGGGATTTGGCATATTTTTTGTACTTTTGCTGGTGCATATCATTTTATGGGGCTGACCTGGTTTTGACAGCAAGCCGGGGTGGTATGTAAGCATGCAGAGCGTTGTTATATGGCTCTTGCCGAAAGGCGTTCGTTTATCGGACAAAAACATGTAACAAAATACATAATTGGCGAAAACAATTTTGCTCTCGCTGCCTAATCGAAGTTTAGTAGATTTGGCTTTATCCGGGTTGTAGCAACCAGGACGAGACGTTTCGCGGGCGGTTCTACTCCATACCAACCCGATCACGAGGCGCAGGCAATTTGGAGTTAGTCTGCAAGAGGTTCCGGCTTGCAGATGAAATAAAGGAACTAAGGAAATGTTAGCTTGTTTCGCAGCTGATATTTCCCGACAATTAAGCGGGACTAAGCATGTAGAAAGCATATGGTCTCCTTGTTTGGACCCGGGTTCGACTCCCGGCAGCTCCACCTCCGCCCTCCGTAGCTTTAGCGCAGGAGGGCTTCTTTCTTTTTATAATGCTTTCGATAACGCTCTATGCTACTCCGGGCTTCGGTGAACGCTATCCACTTTATGTGTTGTCTCTCCCTTCGAAATTATGAGTTTTTAGAACTAAGAAGTGCATTTTTTAAGATTACACCACTTTTTTGCGAAAATAGTTTTTGGTCTGACTAAAAGAAGCAAGAGTCTGCCCGGCTTGATGGAGTATGTTCGCAAATAATATTTAGGTCATCTTTGATAAAAAGCAGGTTCAATATCTTTCTTGTCTTTTAAAATTTGTACTTTTGCATTCTTCAAAACATAATATAATTTATAAAGTGAACTGATCATGGAAAACGCGAAAATAATCTGGACAAAAATTGACGAGGCCCCGGCATTGGCAACATATTCATTATTACCAATAGTAAATGCCTTTACAAATGCAGCCGGAGTGAAAGTTGAGACAAGGAATATATCACTGGCCGGAAGAATTATTTCAACATTTCCTGAATACCTTTCTGATAACCAGAAAGTAAATGATGAACTTGCCTGGCTTGGTGATCTTGTAAAAAAGCCTGAAGCAAATATCATAAAACTCCCAAACATCAGTGCTTCAATCCCCCAGTTAAAGGCAGCTGTGGCCGAGCTACAGTCAAAAGGCTACAAACTACCCGATTATCCTGAGGAACCTAAAAACGAAGAAGAGGAAAAAATAAAGGCAAGATATGCAAAATGCCTTGGAAGTGCCGTGAACCCTGTGCTTCGTGAAGGTAATTCAGATCGCCGCGTAGCCCCTTCAGTAAAGGAATTTGCAATGAAAAATCCCAAGAAACTAGGTGAATGGAGAGCTGATTCAAAGGCTCATGTTGCACATATGGACGATCATGATTTCTATGGCAATGAAAAATCAGTTGTCATGGAAAAAGATGATACGGTTAGCTATGAGTTTGTAGATGAGAATGGCAATGTAAGTGTATTAAAGAAGGAGCTTAAGCTTATTAAGGATGAAGTGCTTGATGCTACATTTATGAGTGCCAGGGCTCTGCGTTCATTTATATCAGAACAGCTTGATGATGCAAAGAAAAATGACACACTGTTCTCTGTACACCTCAAGGCTACTATGATGAAGGTTTCTGATCCTATTATTTTTGGTCACTTTGTCTCTGTTTACTACAAGGATGTATTTGAGAAGCATGCTGAACTGTTTAAAGAACTGGGAGTTAATCCCGATCTTGGTCTTGGTGACCTGTACAAGAAAACAGAGGGTCTTGATGAAGCAAAACGCAAAGAAATAGAAGCGGACATAAAAAAAGTTTACGAAAAGAACCCTGCACTTGCAATGGTGGATTCAGATAAAGGAATAACGAATCTTCATGCAAGTAACAAAATTATAATTGACGCTTCCATGCCGAATGTTATACGCGACAGCGGTAAGATGTGGAATGCTGAAGGCCGGCTTCAGGATACAAAAGCTGTTATACCAGACAGGTGTTATGCAACATTTTACCAGGAAGCTATTGACTTTTGTAAGAAGAACGGTGCTTTTGATCCTTCTGTAATGGGGAATGTTTCCAATGTGGGCTTAATGGCAAAAAAAGCAGAGGAATATGGTTCACATGACAAAACCTTTAAGGCTCCCGGGAATGGTAAAATAAGGATAGTAAACAGCAATGGTGATGTGCTTTTAGAGCATGCTGTTGAGGAAGGTGATATTTACCGCAGTTGCCAGGCAAAAGACGTGGCCATCCAGGACTGGGTGAAACTTGCCGTGAACAGGGCACGCGCCACAGGCATTCCTGCTGTATTCTGGCTGGATGAAAAACGCTCACATGACAGAGTAATGATCTCACTTGTAAACAAATACCTGAAAGACCATGACACAAGCGGTCTTGAGATTAAGATAATGGCACCGGTTGATGCCATGAATTTTACTCTGCAAAGGTCCAAAGCAGGAAAAGATACTATTTCTGTTACCGGAAATGCATTAAGGGATTATTTGACCGACCTTTTCCCTATACTTGAGCTGGGTACCAGCGCAAAAATGTTGTCAATCGTTCCCCTTCTTGCAGGAGGCGGGCTGTTTGAAACAGGTGCTGGCGGATCTGCTCCCAAGCATGTTCAGCAGTTCATTTCAGAAGGCCACCTGAGGTGGGACTCCCTTGGTGAATTCCTGGCATTGACAGTTTCCCTGGAACACCTTGCAAATAAATTTAACAATGATATGGCACGTGTACTTTCAACAACACTTGACAAGGCTGTTTCAAAACATCTTGCCAACAAAAGAGGCCCCTCACGTAAAGCAGGTGAAATTGACAACCGCGGAAGCCATATGTACCTGGCACAGTATTGGGCAGAAGCCCTGGCGGAACAAAATGAGAATGCAGCGTTGAAAGCAAAGTTTGAACCGGTGGCTAAGCAGTTAAAGGCTGAGGAAGATAAAATACTTGCAGAGATAGCATCTGCTGAAGGAAAAGCAACCGACATTGGCGGGTATTACATGCCTGATGATGAGCTTGCAATAAAGGCAATGCGGCCCAGTGCCACTATGAATGCCATTATTGACAGTATTTAACGAATCTTATCTTCAACTCATTCACCAGGATTTTAAATAATCGTCCATGCATATCAAATATCTTCAAAAAAACCATTTGTTGATCAAATAAATTATTGCGGATGTGATTGATATGTAACTCAATAATAAAACAAAGAGAGCATCCCTCAGGACAAAGCCGGTACTGAAAACAACTGGTCTGTATTCGTTTCTCTAAAGTAAAGCCCCTTTCCAGTTTCGCTATACTTATATTTGGCTTTGCTTTTTATTTGTACTTATATCGTGTTGTATTTTTATCTCCGGTCTTTTCAATCAATCCGTTCTCTGTTGCAAACTTCAAATCCCGACTTGCTGTAGCCGGTGAAATCTCTCTAAAATTCTTAAGATACTCTTTACGTGTAAAATAGTCATCTTTAATGATCGACTTGAATAAGTTAATTCTGTCAATATTCGACAGACTTACATTCTGAATGTTTAGTAATTCTTCCAGTGATTCAAGAATAATTTCAAGCATAAATTCAATAAATACAGTTGATTCTCCTGTAATATCAGATCTTCCAAGGGCTTCAAAGTACTTTTCCTGACGTTCTTTTATTAATGTCTCAATTGGTAAATATTCAAATACAGGGTAAGTGTCTTTTAAAATCAGCGTTTGCCATAGTCTCCCCATTCTACCATTTCCATCAATGAAAGGATGAATAAATTCCATTTCATAATGAAACACACAACTTTTGATTAGAAATAAATCGTCATCATTCTTTAGGTAATTAAATAAATCATTCATTAATGGTTTGAGCATTTCACTCTGTGGAGCAATATGAGCAATTTCTGAACCTTTAACTATTCCAACAGATTTGTTCCTTAGTCTGCCTGCGGACTTAATAAGTCCATTCATTAATATTCCATGAGCTTCACAAAATGAATCAAAACTATAAGGATTCAATTTGTCCAGATAGTCATAAACAGCCATAGCATTTTTGACTTCTAAAATATCTTTCTTAGGACCAATAACCCGTTTATTTTCAACTATTGCAGTAATTTGCTCAATGGTTAATGTATTTCCTTCTATTACCAGTGAGGAATGAATTGTTTTAATCCTGTTTTTCTTTCTTAATTCAGCCGGAGGTTTATTTAAATGAGCCGAATTCACTGCACCAATCTTTTCTGAAATTGAGGCAACTAATTTTAAAATCTTTCCTGTTATAGTATATGGTGGTTTCATTTAAATTAATCCTGATAGTATCATATGATAGTATCAAAAATAGTGTTTTTTAAATCAAAATGCAAGTAACGATCTATTTTTACAGCATGTAATTACCTAATATAAAACAAAGATCGCACCCCCAAGGATACCCTTTATATTCAAATTCACAAACAGTCATAAAATATTTGCTGCATTTTTTCAGGGGGTTTTTAAGATTTCAGAGTTGATGAAAAACCTTCTCAAAAAACAATTCATTTGTTTGTTATCACTCATGTTTTTCATCATTTTATTGTACCTTTAATCTATGAAAACAGTTTAAATCCATTCTAATGTTCAAAAAACTTTATATCATCTTCCTGCTTCTAAACATTGGCGGCCTGGCCCTGGCACAACAAGTCTGTTCAGTAAAATATCCCAATCAGGCTGATGTTAAGGTTTTCCTTGCCCAGTATGCACATCAGGCTGATTTGAAAGTTTATAAAGTAAAATATGAGAATCAGGCGGAAGAAAATAAAGGAAAATGGTTTTTTACAAAATACCCTAATCAGGCCAAAAAAAAGATCTATTTTGTTGAGTATAAAAATCAGGCTGACTTAACCATTTATTTTGTAGAGTATGAAAACCAGGCAGGGTGGAGAAATAAAGAAAAGATACATCTGATGTATTAAAGGGAATTGCAAATTCTTCTCCATACATAGAGCATCCTGAAGTTATTAAGGAACAAAGCATCCTCGATAAATACAAAGGACAGGGCTTCAGCAGACCAATGAATTAGAGGAACATCCATAACAGAATAATAAACAGGTAAAAATGAGAAGAAAAAGGGCTTTATTTATTTTAAAACTGTTCCTGATGATTTTTTGGGGGGCAAATTTTAGCTCTTCAGCACAAGAGCATGTACAGTTCGACCTAAAAACCTGGAAGCATAGAATGAACCGGGAAGAGTATGCTAAAATATTTTCGGGAAAGGTTGACAAGGCAATCGAAAATATGCTTAATTATCACAAAACTCATCCGGATGTTGCAGAAGATTTATACGGGTTGAGTGTGGCTTATTATTCAAAAAAAGATAACCAAAATGGCGGGTTGTATTTTGATAAAGCAATTAAGGCGGGAATACCAATTGAGCGGTTTATGGCAGGCCCACGGGAAATTCTTTTGCCGCTTTATAAATCTGAAAAGTTTCAGGACCTGCTAAACGGGAAAGAGTTAATACATGGTCCAATGACCGGCTCAGTTACCGGCAACACAGCAAAAGTGTGGATAAGAACATTTTCGGAACTGCCATTTGATGTAGTGGTTGCAAACGATGATGCATTGACCGGTTTAACCGGAACTTTTTCAGGACAAACAAATAAGGAAAATGATTATACCGGAATAGTTGAGATTACAAATTTGCAGCCCGCTACAAAATATTACTACTCCATAAAGATAAATGGTTCTCAGGTTGGCCCGGTTGCCTCATTTGAAACATTCCCTGTACCTTGTGAAAATGGAATCCGGCGAATTGCATTTGGTGGTGGTGCTTTATACAATCCCAATTTAGAATATATCTGGGGAGTTATTGCAAAACAGAAACCATCTCTTTTCCTCGGAATGGGCGACAATGTTTACATTGATCATCCTGATTTGCCCGATGTGCAAAAGTTTTGTTACTACCAACGCGAATCATCGTCCGAATTCAGGGAGATGTTAGCAACTGTACTATACTATTCTGTTTGGGATGATCATGACTTTGGTGTAAATGATTCGTACGGAGGAACCGGTGAAACTGCGAAGCCGTGGAAGAAAGAGGTACTGAAAGTTTATCAGGAGAATACGCTGAATCCATATTACGGGGGCGGAAAAGATAATCCCGGAACCTGGTATAATTTTTCCATGGGCGATGTTGATTTTTTTATGATGGATACCCGCTATTACCGGACTCCATCATTTGTTAATGATTCAAGTTCACACCCGAATATGCTCGGTAAAATTCAAATGGAGTGGCTTAAAAATAAATTGAAAGCTTCAAACGCAACTTTTAAAGTAATTGTATCTTCAATCCCCTGGTCCGACGGGGCAAAAGATATTATGGAGGGGCGTTTTGATACCTGGCGTGGCTACCCGAAAGAGCGCAAAGAGATTTTTAATTTTCTTACCGAAAACGGAGTTGAAGGAGTTGTATTGCTCTCTGCTGATCGTCATCGTCACGATGTATGGAAACACGAGCGCCCGGGTGATTATTCACTTTATGAATTCACCAGTTCAAGATTGACAAATATTCATTATCACGAATTGCGAAAAGGCTCGTTGTTTGGCTACAACGAGAAATGCGGGTTCGGAGTTCTCGAATTTAATACAACAGCCAGGCAACCCTATTTGGTCTTTAAAATTATAAATATCGATAATGAATTAATTGATCAGATTCGTGTTTATTTACATCAGCTGCAAACTCCTGTTAAAAAGAAATAGAACTTTGGCTTTGTATTTAACCGGTTGAAACAGTTGTTTAACAGATTAAGAATTCAAGTATCTTTGTAGCTATAAAAAGAATTTCCACCTGACTAAGTTATGAACGAAGCAACTTTATGGGATCAGCCTGAACAGAAATGGCTTTCATTTGAAAAAGCCAGGGATATTGCCCGCCAATATAAACTGGCCTATCCCGAAGAATGGAAGGCTTTGATTAAGGGAGAGATTGAGAATAAGGAGCCCGTTCCGGAGGATGTTCCGCCAAACCCTGATAAAATCTATAAGTATTTTGGCTGGAAAGGATGGACAGACTGGCTGGTTCATCCAGACGACAGAAAAGACTACAGTACTTTCTACCAGGCCAGGGAATTTGTCAGAAGCTTAAGGCTGAGAACTAAAAAAGACTGGATGGAGTACATCGGTCAGAAGAATCCGGTTCATTTTAAATACCGGATTCAATTACCCACAAAACCATGGTTCGAATATAAAAACAAAGGATGGGAGGGCTGGTCGGACTGGCTGGGAACAAATGTGCAATTCAAGGATTTCAAAACAACGAGGAAGTTCATCCGGTCACGAAAATTCAGGACTATTAGAGACTGGAAAGATTATTGCAATGTAAAAACTTCCAAACACGGGAAAAAGGCAAAAAATATTTATGCTTTTCCTGATATTGCCTTCAAAAACAGTGGATGGAAAGGCTGGGATGACTGGTTTGGAATTAGCCTTTTCAACAAAAACACCAATGAAACACTGTCGGATTTACCCGAAGGAGCCAGGCATTGCCGTTGCAAAGGCCTTATCTATACCTGTGATGTTTGTGACGGCAAAGGGTATTATTTTTGAACAGTTATCAGGGAACAGTTATCAATAGACAATTATCAAAAGATTTATACAGCTTTATTGCTATTAATTCTAAGACTGAACTTCACTATTTTAGTTACAATTAATTTCAAACTCCTGTTTATTATAACCAGTTAAGTTCTAAATATTACAGTAATTATTTGCATCTGTGTTAAATGAAAACAAGGCACGGAATTAAGAATTATTTCCTCAATTACCAGTAGCTTCAGAAACGGAGTTATTAGATGAGTTGTTACAAGATCATGAATGGCAAGGCAAGGTACTAAAAAAGGCCCAGGAAGAAGTGTCCGGAAAAAGGCAAAAGAATTAGGAATAAGCATCCAGACAAGCTTTGATTGGTGGCACAAGGTATTAAGTTCGCGAAACCAGTTTGTACCTGAACTATTGTCATCAGAAATAGAGTGCGATGAATTGAAGCTGGCACTTAACAATAAGGGCAGCCGGGATTTGGATAGAAAACCAACTGCAAAAAGTTAAAAATGTCCCTGCGCAGGTCAGAAAATTTTTGCGCCCATTTAATGGGGTGAGTTTAAAATATTTGCAAAACTATCTGAATTGGTATGCATATGCTGATAAAATAAGAGGGAGCAAAACAACTCTGAAACAATGGTTCCTGACAATGCTTTTGACAAACCAGGCTTATCAACTGTTTGAACTTTTTAAATAAAATGCTGTTACAGTTAGAACTTAGCTCTTTTTCTTACCACAAAATGCACTGTTGATCTGGTTCTTTGTTCAATTAATACTTCATCTCCCATCATTACCCGTTGTATGGCCTCCTCAGTATAATGCCTTACTGTAATCAGCCGGACATCCTTATTATAATAGGTTTTATAATTATTTTTCAGGTCAGCCAACAGTCCGGGTAATTTTCTGTCATTCTCATCCACACAAACAGAGATACTGATTGCTGAATTCTGTATCAGATTTACCTTTACTTTATGCTTATTCAGTAAAGTAAAAATACTCCCCAGGCTCTGGTCAATCACAAAAGAAAAATCCCATGGCGAAATCGAAATCAGTAATTGTTTTTCTTTAAAAATAAAAGTGGGAGTTTTCTCCACAGGTTTATTCTCCTCTTTTATAGAAGTACCACCGCCCTGTGGCTGATAAAAAGACTTAACAAAAAGTGGTATTTTTTTATTTTGTAAAGGTTTGATTGTTTTTGGGTGTATGACCCTTGCACCAAAATAGGCCAGCTCAATGGCTTCCTGATAGGTAATCTCCGGTAAAAGTACCGGGTCAGGCATGGCTTTGGGATCACCATTCAGTACCCCGGGTACATCTTTCCATATCACTACTTTTTCAGTTTCCAGAATATTTCCCAGAATAGCCGCAGTAAAGTCTGAGCCTTCCCGACCCAGTGTGGTGGAAAGATTGTTTTTCGTCCGTCCAATGAAACCCTGAGTAATATAAACCCTGGCATCTGAAAAATTCAATCGTTTTTTAACCGCTTCCTCTGTTTTTTCCCAGTGAACCCGTGCCGACCTGAAATGATCATCCGTAAAGATCATTTCTCTTGCATCCACCCATTTTGAAGCAACACCTAATCCCTCCAGATAGGCATGAACTATGGTAGTGGACCAAAGTTCGCCCTGGGAAACAATCTGATCATAATATCTGTCAAAATCATTACCTGGTTTTCCTTTCATTAAAAACTCAAGTTCATGAAAATACAAACTCAATCTCTTTTCAACTTCCGGTCTTTTTTCTTTTCCGTCCAATTCTTTTAACAGGTCAAAATGAAATTTCTTTATCTTTTCAAAAGCCCTTTCAAATCCGGGTAATTTATCCCAGGTCAATTTCACCAATTGTTCCAGCGCATTGGTAGTACAGCCCAGAGCCGAGATTACCACAACCAGTTTATTTTTTTGATTATAAATGATTTCAGAAATATTTCTTATTCCTTCCGCATTTTTAACTGAGGAACCTCCGAACTTGTATATCAGCATAGAAAATAATATTTTGAGCTATTAGCAAAAATACATTATTAAACTGAATTTTTATTATCTTAGTCAGATTAGTAAAACTAAAAACAATGAAAAGTTATCATGTAACCACCCTGAATGAATTTATTATTGAGCGTCAGGCAGATTTCGCCTATGCCAAAGGAGAACTTTCCCGTTTATTATATTCGATAGGTGTTGCTGCAAAGATTGTCAACAAAAAAGTTAATAAAGCCGGCCTTGTTGATATTCTGGGTGCATCAGGCGAAATAAATGTTCAGGGAGAAGAACAAAAAAAGCTGGATATTTTTGCCGATAAACAATTTATCGGGGCATTGAAAGCCAGCGGAGAGTGTTGCGGTCTCGCCACTGAAGAAAATGATGAGATTGTTACTTTCGATACCGATATGTCGAAAGACGGCAAGTATATTGTTTGCATGGATCCGCTGGATGGCTCATCCAATATTGATGTAAATGTTTCCATTGGAACTATTTTTTCCATTTACCGGAGAATTACACCCAGAGGTACCAAGCCGGAAAAGGAAGATTTTCTGCAAATAGGTTCAAAACAAATTGCTGCAGGCTATGTTATATATGGTTCTTCTACAATGATGGTTTATACTACCGGACGGGGAGTAAACGGATTTACACTGGATCCTTCCATCGGAGAATTCTGCCTGTCTAATCCGGAAATAAAAACTCCGAAATATGGCACCATTTATTCTATAAATGAGGGGAATTATGTGGATTTTCCGGAGGGAGTAAAAAAATTTATAAAATATTGTCAGGAAATAGAACCGGAAACAAACAGGCCATATACATCAAGGTATATTGGTTCACTGGTGGCCGATTTTCACAGGAACCTCCTCAAAGGAGGGATTTACCTTTACCCGTCCACTGCAAAAGATCCCATAGGGAAACTCCGTTTGCTTTATGAATGCAACCCGATTGCCTTTCTTGCAGAACAGGCCGGCGGATTGGCAAGTGACGGAGTAAACAGAATCCTGAAAATGAAACCGGAATCACTTCATCAACGGATACCCTTTTATACTGGTTCTGTTGATCTGGTTCAAAAAGTGGAAGAATTTATCGCGAAAAATTAAGCAAAAAATGAATCTAAAGGTGAGTTTAATAATATTTTTTTTGGCTGTCATTCTTGTCTCATGTACAAGTGAGGGACCAAATAATGTTGAAAAAAGGCCCAATATCCTTTTTATTATGTCTGATGACCACGGCTATCAGGCAATAAGCGCATATAATTCAGATTTAATCCAAACGCCAAACA
The DNA here is from genome assembly GCA_024763075.1 of Bacteroidales bacterium. Taxonomy (GTDB): domain Bacteria; phylum Bacteroidota; class Bacteroidia; order Bacteroidales; family VadinHA17; genus JANTGF01. The sequence goes on from JANTGF010000039.1 coordinate 23,862, forward strand.
TTGACAGGATTGCAAATGAGGGCATAAAGTTCAACAAAGCCTTTGTCACCAATTCGCTTTGTGCCCCAAGCCGGGCAGTAATATTAACCGGTAAGTTTTCCCATTTGAATGGGGTTACAGGCAATGGTCAGATATTTGACGGGAAGCAGCAAACGTTTCCGAAGATTCTCCAACAAAATGGTTATCAGACTGCAATGATCGGTAAATGGCATTTAAAAAGTCATCCTGTCGGGTTTGATTATTGGAACGTATTACCTGGACAAGGAGACTATTACAATCCCGGATTCATTAAGATGGGCATGGATACAATCTATAAAGGATATGTAACTGAACTTATTACAAAACTTTCCAAAGATTGGTTAAAAAACAGGGATACAAGCAAACCGTTTTTATTAATGATGCATCAGAAGGCCCCGCATCGAAACTGGTTGCCGGCATTAAAAAATCTGGAATTATTCGACGACAGTGATTTTCCACTACCTGAAAATTTCTATGATGATTATGAGGGTAGGGAGGCCCTTAAAAAGCAAATGCTTACCGTCAGAAATCACATGGATATCCGCATGGACTTCAAAGTTCCCTGCGATACATGCGATACGGCTTCAGTTAACAGTTGGGCGCCGGAAGAATATTGGCGAAGGCTTGATCGCCTGTTGCCCGGAGAACGGCAAATATGGGATAAAAACTACAAGAAAGAGGAATTGGAGTTTTATACCATTAAAGATGATGAAGCAAAATTCGACCGGTGGAAATTCAGACGATTTTTGGAGGACTATTTACGCTGTATAGTCTCAGTTGATGAAAGCGTTGGTCAGGTACTGGATTTCTTAAAGGAAAATAATCTGGAAAAAAATACCATTGTCATTTATACTTCGGATCAGGGTTTTTATCTTGGAGAACATGGTTTGTTTGACAAACGGTTTATGTATGAAGAGGCGATGAGGACTCCTCTCCTGATCCGGTTTCCAAATGAGATAAAAGGAAAATCACAAACCGAATTACTCACTCAAAATATAGATATTGCCCCCACCCTGCTCGATGTTGCAGGATTTCCTGTTCCGGATGATATGCAAGGAACATCACTGAGGAAAATCTGGAAAAAGAATAATGTCAAATGGAGGGATGCCGTTTATTATCATTACTACGAGAAAGGTTTTGGGGCTTCACCGCATTATGGAATCCGAACAAAACGATATAAATTAATTCATTTTTACGATGTGATCGATGCATGGGAATTATACGATTTAAAAACCGACCCACATGAAATGCACAATTTATACTCAGATCCGGCTTATGAAAAAAAAATAAAGGAATTGAAAAATAAGTTGATGGATTTAAAGTCAAGATATAAAGATCCACAGAATGATTTAATTAATTAACAGCAAACAATATTTTTCTAAAATTCTGTATTATAACTGAAATTCTCAGCGAAATTGATAATTTTGCGCTTTGGGCCTATCCATTTTTTATATAATTGTACATGATCCCAGCAAAAGAATTTGCAAAACAGTTTACCCATCCAAAACTTAATCTGCTTAACAACCTGGTAAAAGAAGGGAAGGAAAGGATACTCCTTAAAGGCCTGTCAGGTTCCTCTTCATCTGTATATTGTGCAGGTTTCCAGTCTCTTTCCAAAGAGCCACAACTAATTATTCTGAATGATAAGGAAGAAGCTGCCTATTTTTACAACGATCTTATAAATTTAACCGGTGATAAGGGAATCTATTTTTTCCCGTCTTCATACAAAAGGTCCATTCAATATCAGCAACCTGATTCATCTAATATTGTTTTGCGCACCGAAGTTTTAAACCTCCTGGCCGGTCGTGGAAAAAAGTTCCTTATTGTAACTTATCCCGAGGCCTTAATAGAGAAGGTCATTTCACGTAAAGATATTAAAGACAGCACCTTACAACTATCAGAAGGAGAAAGTATTTCCATGTCATTTCTGGAAGAATTATTGGATGAGTATGGCTTTGAAAGAGTTGATTTTGTGTATGAACCGGGCCAGTTCTCCATCAGAGGAAGCATTGTGGATGTATTCTCCTTTTCCAATGACCATCCTTACCGGGTTGACTTTTTTGGTGATGATGTGGAATCCATCCGCACTTTTGATCCGGAGAGCCAGCTTTCCCTGGAACCTGCGAAAAAAATCTCCATCCTTCCCAATGTAAAAGATCTCACAGGAGAAAAAAAATCTTACTCTTTGTTTAAATTATTGCAATCCTCGTTTTTGATCTGGATAAACGATCTGGAGTATCTCGTTCACAGGGTAAATGATCTGTACAGGCTAACCAACTTTCATACGGATGAAGAAGGGATAACCACTGGTTCCGACAAATTGTCTAAAAATACATGGATGGTTACCGGAGACCAGATAAAACAGGATATCAGTGAATTTACCATATTGGAATTCGGAAAAACCGGTTTTGAAAAAAAACCGTATGTGGTAAATTTCAATACTACACCCCAACCGGTTTTCAATAAGAATTTTGATCTTCTCGCAGAAAATCTCCATAAAAATGAAACCCTGGGTTATAAAAACTATCTGTTGACAGAAAATGAAAAACAGTCTGAACGTTTGCAAAGCATATTTTCTGAAAATAAGAATGAAGTTGCGTTTTCTCCGGTTAAAATTACCTTACACGAAGGTTTTATCGATCATGACCTGAAGATTTGTTGTTTTACCGATCATCAGATTTTTGAACGCTACCATAAATTTCAATTAAAAACCAACTTTACCAGGAAAGAAGCCATCTCACTGAAAGAGTTAACGGGATTGCATCCGGGGGATTATATTGTTCATATTGATCATGGTATAGGCCGGTTTGGCGGGCTTGAAAAGATAGAGGTAAACGGACAAATGCAGGAAACCATTAAACTGGTATATAAAGATAATGATACTGTTTATGTAAGTATTCATGCCTTACACCGGATTTCAAAATACAAGGGAAAAGAAGCGGTACCACCAAAAATCCACAAACTCGGTTCAGTAGCCTGGAAAAACCTGAAGAATAAGGCAAAAAAACAGGTGAAGGACATTGCAAGAGACCTGATTAAATTGTATGCCCGGAGAAAATCAGAGAAAGGCTTTAGCTACTCTCCTGACACTTACATGCAGGACGAGCTTGAAGCTTCGTTTATTTTTGAGGACACTCCCGATCAGGTCAATGCCACCAGGGCAGTGAAAGAAAGCATGGAAGCTTCCTATCCGATGGATCTCCTGGTTTGTGGTGATGTAGGGTTTGGAAAAACCGAGGTAGCCATACGGGCTGCATTTAAAGCTGTATCCGATAGTAAGCAGGTGGCTATTCTGGTGCCAACAACCATACTTGCTCTCCAGCATTATCATACATTTAGTGACAGATTGAAAAACTTTCCCTGTACGGTAGATTACATCAATCGCTTTAAAACGGCTTCCCAACAGAAAAAAACACTGGCAGGTCTGGCATCCGGGCAAACAGATATCATCATAGGCACCCACAGACTTGTTGGTAAGGATGTAAGATTCAAGAATCTGGGTTTACTTATCATTGACGAAGAACAGAAATTCGGAGTTTCCATGAAAGAAAAAATCCGGCAGCTTAAAACCAATATTGATACCCTAACATTAACGGCCACCCCTATTCCACGTACTCTGCAATTCTCTCTGATGGGTGCACGTGACCTTTCCATTATCCGTACACCTCCCCCAAACCGGCATCCGATCATCACAGAACTTCATTCTTTTAATGAACAAATTATCAGTGAGGGAATTGAATATGAAGTCAGTCGTGGCGGCCAGGTTTTTTTCATTCATAACCGGGTGGATAATATTCTGAAAGTCAAAAGAATGATTGACACAGCCCTGCCAAAAGTCCGGTCAGTGGTAGCTCACGGACAGATGGAAGGGAGAAAACTGGAAGCTATTATGATGGACTTCATCAATGGTTTTTATGATGTTCTTATATCCACAACCATTATAGAATCCGGTCTGGATATTCCAAATGCCAATACTATCTTCATCAATAATGCGCAAAATTTCGGACTGAGTGATCTTCACCAGCTCAGAGGAAGAGTGGGGAGGTCCAATAAAAAAGCTTTTTGCTATCTGCTGGCTCCTCCGGCTCAGCTTCTTACCAGTGAAGCCAGGCGCAGGCTGAAAGCAATTGAGGAATTTTCAGAATTGGGAAGCGGGTTTAACATTGCCATGCAGGATCTGGATATCCGGGGTGCAGGTGACCTCCTGGGAGCCCAGCAAAGTGGGTTTATCTCAGAAATGGGTTATGAAACCTACCAGCGTATCCTTCAGGATGCCGTTCAGGAACTGAAGGAAGAAGAATTTATGCAAGCGAATACTACGGAAGAAACAATTGACAAAAATGAATTTAAATCCGGTTCATATGTTAATGATGTTTCTATAGATACTGATTTGGAACTTCTTTTCCCGGATAATTATATCAATAATATTTCGGAAAGGATTTATCTTTACAGAAAACTGGATAATCTGAGTTCAGATGAGGAACTGGAAAAATACCGGAATGAATTAACGGACCGTTTTGGTGAAATTCCTTCTCAGACCCGGGAGTTATTATTTGTTGTTAAGTTGAGAAAGCTGGCAAAAAAACTGGGGATTGAAAGGATCATTTTAAAAAGAGAAATTCTTATCCTTTATTTTGTTTCCAACCAGGACTCCCCTTATTACCGCTCACCCGTATTCAGCCACATCCTTACGGTATTACAGAAAAAGCCTGCAAAATATACCATGAAAGAGAGAAACGGAAAGCTTACACTTTCTATTTCAGGAATTAAAAATATTTCTGCAGCCACCGGGGTATTGGAGGAACTTTGCCTGAAAAATGGAGAAAACTAAAATGTAAAAAGCTTTGTCCCAAAAACAGAGGTGGCAAAAACGCCTACTCCGCCTGTCAGGTAGAAATTCAAAATGGATTTTACTATTGTTTTGAATATACTCACTTTCAACCACTTCTAAAAAGCCTACCAAGATTTTTGGTTCAGAGATTTATTCATTGATCAGCTTTTCAATTTCTTGTTTTGCAAAATCACTTATTGGAACAAGGTGTAAACCAAAATCAACGATTTCCCCCTCTTTATTAATCAACATATAGTAAGGAACTCCTGAAAACCCAAATCTTTTTCTAATTGCCCTGGTTTCTTCACTATTACAATAATAATGATTTCCGCCAAGATTTAATTCCTTAATTTTTTGATCCCACAAGTCTTCTCTGCTATTAATACATATAAAAACAAACTCAACTTCTTTTCCTGCAAAATATTCCATTAATTTTTTTGAGTATCCCATATAATAAATGCACGGTGGGCACCACGTTGCCCAAAAATCAACAAAAATGACTTTCCCGGGATTTGTTTCAATAATACTCCTGACAATATTCTTTTTGAAATCTGAATTTAAAGATAGCTGATTATTTATCTCAATATTTTCATCTTCTAATAAGGCATTAGAAAATCGTTTTGGATTTTCATTAAATTCAGCAACCCTGTCATAATGTTCTTTAAGATTCTTTTTGAGGAAAGGATCATTAATTTTAGTTTCAATTAATCCAATATTATTATCTATCCAGTTTGTTTTATTTGACCTTAAAGATATGTTAAGAAAACTGCATAAAGAAAACTGATTAAGAAAACTATTAGTTGAAGAAAATTCCTCCTTAATTATTAAACTTACAGTAGAATCATTAAGTACTGCTTGATAATTATTATCACTACGAAACTTCCGTATTTTATATTGAACAAGGCTCTCACTTAACTTAAAATAATCTGACATTATGATTGAATTATCAACTTTATTATCAAGTTCACCGATGAATGAAAAATAAACATCAGCGTCTGTGAACTTTTGTTTAGTGCGAATAAAATGTTCAAAGTAATAATGGAAAAGTGCTTTAGAAAAGTCCAATTCAATTTGTTTTATTGCCCAGGTATTAAATTCATCAGATATTTTATTTTTTCGTTGAAATTCAAGAAGCCGCTGATAGTCTTCTGCTTTCTTAGTTATACAATATTCTTTAAATTTCAAATAATCTTGTTGATAATTTGTTGGATACCGGCCTAAATATTCTTCTCTGAATTTAATTAATTCTGAATTTAATTGTGCCCTGTCTCCGGAAAAAATAGTTGGCTTACCAATATCCTTAAAATCTTTTTCTATATATAAACTGTCACCGGGAGCTATAACTAGTATATCCTCAACAGAAGTTAAGCTAATTTCCCTTTTTGTTATCGGGAATATTTCAAATCTAAATTCACCTGACTCTGGTAATTCAGAAATAAAGACTCTTTTATTACCATCAAAATCCGGAATGGTTAACTTTAATTCTTTGATATGAGGATATATACTCCTGTTAACTATCCTTCCTGAAATGATAGATTTTTGTTTTTCCAAATTATTTCTTTCTTCTCCCAATGAAGTTTCAGAAGGTTTATTATTTGAACCCTTCTTACTAATATTGTTACAAGCAATTAAGGCAAACGTTAAAAGAGTCAATATGATCTTACTAATATTTTTCATTCAGTTTGTTAAAAATCATTTGTCTTAATTATCACTCACTGAAATACTTAATTAATTATGCTTATTATTTTCCTTTAAAATATCCCTGATCTCAGCAAGTAATTCAATATTTTTCGGCGTAGGGACGCTGGTTTCTTTCTCGTCTTCTGCATGGCTTCTAAGCTTATTAAAAAGTTTTATGACAATAAAGATGGTAGCTGTAATTATTAAAAAATCAAAACTTACCTGAAGAAAAGCCCCATAATTTATGGTAATAAGTTCTTTTGTTATATTCCCTGCACTATCCTTTGTTTCTGGTTGAACGACAATTTTTAAATTTTCAAAATTCACTTTGCCAACAACAAATCCGAACAGGGGCATGATCAAATCCTGAACCATGGAAGTCACAATTTTGCTGAATGCTGCACCGATAATGATACCGATGGCCATGTCAAACATATTGCCTTTAATGGCAAATTCCTTAAATTCTTTGACTATTTTCCAGTTTTTCATCTGTTTAAAATTTTGTATTCTGCTAGTATTGTGTTCTTTATGTTTTGTCACGATTTTTTCATGCTGCGCGAAAAAAATCTTGCCAAAACGGTTTTTCTATTGTTAATTCCCTGGTTACAAATTAACTAAAAATTTAAGAACAGATGTAACCACTCCGTTCTCCCATGAACTAGTTTTAATCATTTTTGTGTGTGAACTTTTGATTAAAAAAGTTCATGTTCATTTCATGTATATATGTTTGTATTTAATTGATAATCTATTTGTTAGTTTTGTCATAATTTTTGCAAAAAAGCAAAAATTTCGCCAAAACATACTGTATTTATAAGCTCTTAACCGGGGGTTGGAACCCCGTACCAGGTTATGTCATCCATAAAGGGTCAAAATAATAATGCCTTCATTTCTTTATACATCAAGGATATATAAATTTTTTATTCTGCACCCGGGGGTATATGCATTTTCAGATAATTTGTAAGTAATGTATATAAATGCCTCCGGGTATTTCTACCTTCGTAAATACCATGCGAACGGTTTGGGTAGGGCATTATCTGAAATTGTTTATTCTGTTTTATCAATTCATTGATTAGTAATTCCGCACTTTGATAATGTACATTATCGTCGGCTGTGCCATGAACAACCAGGAGGTTGCCTTTCAGGTTTTTTGCATAGGTAATGGGTGAGCCTTCTATAAAATCCTCCATATTTTCCTGAGGAAGGCCCATGTATCTTTCCTGGTAAACATTATCGTAAACCAGCTGGTTAGATACGGCGGCAACCGCCATCCCGGTTTTGTATATTTCAGGATACCGGAACATCAGGTTCAAGGTCATGGAGCCACCTCCACTCCAGCCCCATACTGCTATCCGGTTAGCATCTACAAATGGCCATTTGATTACTTCTTTGGCTGCCATTGCCTGATCCCTGGAGTTGATGACCCCGATTTTCCTGTAGATACATTTTCTCCAGGTACTGCCTTTCAGACAGGGAGTTCCCCTGTTGTCCATGTCGATGATAATATATCCCTGCTGGGCCAGCATAATATTCCATAGGCCTGTCCATGCGTCCTGGGCTACCTGTCCCCATGGTTCACCGTAAACATGAAAAAGAACCGGATATTTTTTCTCCGGATCAAAGTTTAGGGGTTTAATCATCCTGCCATCCATTTCAATACCTTCTTCTGTGGTTACTTTGAAAAAGGAAATCTCAGGAAACTTTATACCTGCGATTTTATCAATAAAATCTTTGTTATCAATTAATGTTTGAATGGTTTTATGCTTTGGAAGTGCCACCAGCCTTACCGTTCGGGGTGAGTTTACACTGGTGTGGGTATGAATGGCAAATTTCCCGTCCGGTGACAGTTTATAGGTATTTACACCTTTGTATTCTTCAGGGGTAATTCTCACTGTATCACCTTTTGGCTTAATGCTCACTGAGTATAAATAACGCCGTGTACTGTTTCGTGGAGAAGCCATAAAGAATAATCGTTTTTGTGTAGTTCCTGAAACTGAGGCAACATCAAAATTGCCGGGTGTTATCAGTTCTTTTTCTCCGGTCTCAATATTAATTTTATATACATGTCTCCAGCCATCACCTTCCGTCATTCTCAAAAAAGCACTTCTTCCATCCGTTAAAATCAGATCGTTTTTACCCCATTGGCTGGAGGTAATATCAGGATAGCTTAAATCAACCCAGGTATTTTCTGTTTCTGTATAAATATTCCTGAGTTCCCCGGAGGGAATATCCCAGGTATAAATATTTAATTCATTTTGTTTGCGGTTTAACTGCTGAATAAGCAAAAGGTCCTTATTAATCCACTGTATGGCCGGAATATAATTCTCTTTTTCACCACCCGGAACCGGAATCCATTTGATCTCTTTTGTATCCCTCCGGATTACACCAACCTTACATGTTGAAGGTTCATAACCAACTTTCGGATATTGAACCGGAAGGATTTTTGAATAAATGGAGTCCGTATTGTTGATCATATAAAAAGTGCCGATTTCTGAAGCGTCGAGTTGCCAAAAAGCGATCCGGCTTCCATCCTGATTCCAGCGAAAACCGTCACGACAACCAAATTCTTCTTCATAAACCCAATCGAAAGTACCATTGATAATATCGCCGTTACCATCAAAAGTAAGCTGGGAAACTTCTCCGGTACCGAAATTTTCTTTATAGAGGTTGAAGTCATGAACATAAGCCACAAAATCTTTATCTGCCGAAAACTTTGCAAACATTAGAGAAGAAGGAGGAAATTTTGTTCCCAGTTGTTTCATACTCTTATCCGTAAGGTCATAAACCCAGTAATCTCCTTTGGTATTACTTCGCCAGACCCGGCTGGAATTAGTGAATATCAATACCTTGGACTCATCCTTTATCAAAGAGAAATCCTCAATCGGAACAGGTTTATCACTCCCTTCCGGAATCAAATTTTCTGCAGGAACAAACAGGCTTTTTTCCCCGGAACGACTTTCATAACGTATCAGTTCATCTGCATTCTCTATATTGGATGATTTTTCAATGGTCAGATAGGCTTTGCCATTCTTTATCCATTTCACCGGCCGTTGAGAGTCCTGCCTGAATTCATTTGAATTAAAAATACGGTCGATACTCAACATGCCTGAGTCCCTTATTTCCTGAGCATTTGAAGGAATACTCAGGCACAAAATTGAAATCAGGGTTAATAATATAAGTTTTAATTTTTTCATGGCAGGAAATTTATTAAGAATAATAAGTTTTATAAAAAATGTTCTTAATTGCACTATTAGAAATACTTTTCAATATCAACAGGCAATTTGGTTTTAGCTGATTCATATACCGCCTGAACAATGGCCAGTGATTTCAGACTTTCTTCTCCTGAAACGGGAGGTTTTCTTCCTTTGGAAATGGCTTCTGCAATGGCTTCAAATTGTTTCCTGTGTGGAATTATTGAGAATCCTGCAAGAGGGGAAGATGCTCCTGTTGCATTATCTTTGTCCTTACCGGAGGGTGATTCTGATCCTTGCAAAAATACCTGAACATCATCGCCATCGATTTTAATTGTCCCTTTCTCACCGTATAACTCAATTCTCCTTGCCTGGGCCGGCTGCACAGAAGTTGAACCTGTAATTACACCCATAGCCCCTGTCTTAAACTTTAACACTGCCACAGCATTGTCTTCTCCTTCCATTCTTTTATGGGTCATTGTGGAAGTAATCCCATACACACTTTCCACATCCCCCATAAACCATTGCAACAGATCAATTGTATGGATGGCCTGATTGATCAAAACTCCACCACCATCAAGGGCCAGGGTACCCCGCCAAACTCCGCTATCGTAATAATCCTGATTCCGGTACCAGTTTATAAATGCATTTCCCATAAACAATTTGCCTATAAGCTCCTCACTTAGCTTTTCTTTTAATTCCGTTATGCCCGGGAAAAATCTACTTTGATAAATTACTGCAAGGGCAACCTTATTTTCTTTACATACCTGTATCAGTTGTTTGGCTCTTTCAATATTAATTTCTATTGGTTTTTCCACAATTACATGTTTACCTGCCCGGGCGGATTTTTCCCCATAGTCCAGGTGGTTCCCGCTGGGTGTACAAATTGAAACAGCATCCAGTTCAGGATCAGAAATAAAATCCTCCCAGTTGGAATACCCCTTTGCATTATATTTTTCTCCCATTTTCCCGGCTTTTTCCCCGGATCGGCTATATACCGAAATAAGTGTAAGTTTTCCGGACTCTGAAATTGCCTGTGCTTGTATATCGGCAATTGTACCAAGTCCTGCGATTCCGATTTTCAGTTTTGATTCTTTCTTCATCTAATATATTTTATTTATGCATGATTACGGATAATAAAATAAAGTCTGATTTAAATAAAGTGCTATTCAGGGCTATAATTTATTTAAAAAATAGGATGTTGAAAAGTAGTAATAAATCCGGAAATAATAATAACAAACTATTACCAATCTTGTCCTGACAATCTAATTGACCAAATAAATTCAGTAAAACCAACGAAAAGGATAACTCAGAGAAAAGTCAGGATAAAAATAATTATAATTTTAAAAGGTAAATTCCATTTTATTTTTTTGCTTTGTATAAGGTTTTAAATCAAAACAACCCATGGCCTTAAATTATATCTGGATATTCTTTTTCCTTTCGGCTTTTGTAATAGGCCTGGTCAAATTAATTGTTTTTGGTGATGCAGAGGTTTTTCCTGCAATGGTCAATTCCACTTTTGATATGGCCAAAACCGGATTTGAAATCTCTTTAGGACTTACCGGTGTACTTACACTCTGGATGGGAATCATGAAGATTGGGGAAAAAGGCGGTGTGGTAAAAGTATTTTCCCGCCTGATTGGCCCGTTCTTTCAGAAGCTTTTCCCTGAACTGGGCAAAGATCATCCCGCCTATGGCCCCATCATGATGAATATCGCTGCCAACATGCTAAATCTGGACAATGCCGCAACTCCTGTCGGACTGGAAGCCATGAAGGAAATGCAGAAAACAAATCCAAAAAAGGATACTGCCTCAAATGCTCAAATTATGTTTCTGGTATTAAATACATCCGGACTCACGCTCATTCCCATCAGCATAATGGTTTACCGGGCCCAACTGGGAGCAGCAAATCCTTCCGATATTTTCATTCCCATATTGCTGGCCACTTATTTCTCGACCATTGCCGGTTTGATTTCGGTAGCCATTTATCAAAAAATAAACCTCTTAAATAAAGTAGTGCTTTATTATCTGGGAGGACTTTCCATTGTTATCCTGGGCATAATCTGGTATTTTTCAAGCCTTGATAAAGAAGCTATAACCCGTATCTCAAATTTAGCCAGTAATTTTATTTTGTTTTCGGTTATATCGAGTTTTATTTTAATGGCGATGATCAGAAAGGTAAATGTTTATGATGCCTTTATTGACGGTGCCAAAGACGGATTTAAGACAGCGGTTAAGATCATTCCATACCTTGTTGCTATATTGGTCGCCATAGGGGTATTCAGGGCTTCGGGTGCCATGGACTGGCTGATTTCGGGAATCTCCTGGGGTTTTGAGAAAATGGGTGTCAATACAGATTTTATTCCGGCACTTCCAACGGCATTGATGAAACCTTTAAGCGGCAGCGGAGCCCGGGGAATGATGGTGGATGTCATGACCAATTATGGGGCAGACTCATTTGTAGGGCGTGTTGCAAGCACCGTACAAGGAGCTACAGATACCACTTTTTATATACTTGCAGTTTATTTTGGTGCCGTTGGAGTTAAGAATACCCGTTATGCTGTAGTTTGCGGATTGTTTGCCGACTTTGTTGGAATTATTGCTGCAATTCTCCTGGCTTATCTGTTTTTTCATTGATTCTACTATGATCATAACAGCGGCAGAATTAAATTTTAAGACAAAAAAAAGGATCTTCAAATGAAGATCCTTTTGTAAATATTTGTTTGAAAAAATTATTTAAGCTTGTCCACCTTGAGTGAAGAGTAATTTATTTTTAAAGCACTTGCCCTTCTAAGAGCCTGCTTTACATCCGTTACAACTCCCATCTTGGTATTTTCATCTACCTTAAGTGAAACAGACATTTTAGACTGATCTGATTCATTCATAGCATCACGTTCCTGGGCAATAAAATCTTCCACATCTTTTACCTGCATCAATTGATCATTCAACTGAATCCGGGGTTCCGTTCCGAATAATTTCTGGAACCGTTCGCCGGGTTTACCAATATAAATAAAAGATACAAGACTTTTCTTTTCCAGTTTCTTAGCCTCCGTAGCTTCAGGCAACCTGATATTAACCTTCAGGTCAACTTCTTTCATGACTGTTGTTACCATAAAAAAGAATAAAAGCATAAATACAATATCAGGAAGTGATGCAGTGTTTATGGCTGATAGCTCTTTTCCACCTTTTTTCTTAAATCTTGACATTACTTATTCCCTCCAATATTTTTAGGTTCAGCTTCAGACAACACAGCAGTATAATACTGCTTAACCGCTGCCTGTTGATCTTCATCCAAATCTTCATATTTCAAATTGAATTTCTGCGTGGAGATTTCATCTCTCAGTTCGTTTTTTGCAGCCAGTAATTCGTTTTGAACCATCAGATAGGTCCCGTAAGAGGTACCTCTGTCATTCTGTAAAGATATAATTGGGTTCTTCGGAACATAAACCCTTCCAAAGAAAGGAATTTCCTTATAATCTTTTTCCGGCAGGTCAGGTTTATCTTCCGGATTTGCAATGAATTCTTTAGCTTTTTCACGCAAATCATGAATATCCATCACTTCGTTTTCAACCAAAAGATCATTGTTTTTATTGATCAAAACAACAAAAACATTTCTTTGCTTAATCTTATCATCATTTTGTTTCTGATCTTTATCAGGAATTGGTGGTAACCTTCTCATCAACCCGGTGTCCACATCCATTGTTGTGGTTACAAGGAAAAAGATAAGCAGGAGAAAAGCTATGTCAGCCATTGAGCCTGCATTAATTTGTTGTAATCCCCTTTTTGCCATTAGTTGATATTTATTAATGATTTAGTCATAGCCTGGTTCAGGTCTGAAAAGTACCTGTACAAAGCTAATCCAACTTATTTAAAATACTTTGCCACCTCACTGTACAAAATAGACAGCATGGCAAGGCCTGCGAGAATATAAGTTAAATACAATCCGGTACCGGCATATTTTAAAGTTTTTGGTACATTCTCAGTACCCTCGTAACCAGGCATACTCAGCACCTGATCTGATGCCAGGTAGTACGAAATAACGATTAAAATACCGACACCCAAAAGAATAAACAATGAACGTTTAAGTGCCTTAGGATTGGTTACCAGATTAACGATAGAGAAACCAAGTGTGAGGACAACCGCAATTAAAAGCATGATATATGCCCAGTTTAATGTAGTTTCCGTTATCGTTGGTTCATACATATTGGTTCCTTCGGTGCCAGGTACTGCACTTCCCATATAAAATAGGACAAACAGAACCAGCGACACACCCAACAGGACCCAAAGGATAATATTAATAATTCTTGTTAATTTACTTGACATGGCCGGTAAATTTATTTTTTAACATTATATTTCACAAGTAAATCAATCAAGGAGATAGATGAATCTTCCATTGAATTTACCAGTGCATCAATTTTTGATAAAATGTAATTATAAAAGATCTGAAGGATGATAGCCACAATCAGACCGGAAACGGTGGTGATCAAAGCAACCTGAATACCTCCGGCAACCAGCTGAGCTGATACGGTACCGGCAATACGAATTTTATCAAAGGCATCGATCATCCCGATTACCGTACCCATAAATCCTAACATAGGAGCAATGGCGATAAACAGTGCGATCCATGACAGATTCTTTTCCAGCAAGCCCATCTGGACACTACCATAGGCTATTACTGATTTTTCCGCCATTTCAATACCTTCCTCATACCGGTCGAGTCCCTGATAAAATATACTTGCCACAGGACCTCTTGTATTGCGGCAAACTTCCTTTGCGGCCTCAATACCCCCTTCTTCAAGGGCCGTTTCTACCTTTTTCAACAACTTATCCGTGTTGGTAGTTGCCAGATTTAGGTAAATAATCCTTTCAATAGCAAGAGCCAAACCAAAGATCAAAGTAAGAAGAACAGCTCCCATAAACTGGGCACCACCCTCAATAAATTTGGCTTTAATTTGTTTGTGAAGTTCACCGCCTTCAGCAGCCTGTGCAGGTTGGTCGGCTGAATCCTGAAAAGGTGTTGATACTTCCAAATTTGAAATCCCTGCTGCTTTCCCCAAAGCATAAGTATTTTGGGAAACTACGAAGCCAAACATGGCCAAAACCGCTACAAGAGCAAATAATTTTTTCATGGTAAAAGATCTGTTTAGTTATTAAAGAAATTAAATTTTACAATATAAAATTATAATTAATTTTTTTTATTTTAATTCAA
>JANTGF010000040.1 GCA_024763075.1 Bacteroidales bacterium
AACTGATTTTATTCAATATCCCCAATAAACTTTGCCAGGTCCTCATTGCTTTGCAAATGCAGTTTTTCACGAAGACGGTGGCGGGATCCTTTTACACTGTTGGGTGACAAGTTAAGTACTGAAGCGGTTTCTTTAATGTTTAGTCGCAGTTTTATCAGGGCTGCCAGCCGGAGATCGTTTTGACTAAGCTCCGGATTAATTGCTTTTAGTTTTTTAAAAAAAGTCTTATTTACCTGCTCAAAGTAAAGCTTAAATACTTCCCACTCTTTTTCAGAATGGATGCTTCGCTTGATCTGGTGCTTAATACTGTTCAAATATTTTGGAATGTTCTCTTTTTCTTTGGGAATTTCCTTCAGTGATTCTAGCAGCGTCTGCAACATTTTATTTTTCTGCATCATCATAAGGGCCTGGGAAGCCAGTTGCCTGTTTTGATAACGCAACTCTTCATCCACTTTTTCCTTTTCTGCTTTCAGCAAATCCTTTTCAACTTTACTTTGTTTTTTACGCTGATAAATCCCATAAATAATAAATACAAGTAAAAAAGCAAGAAATGCTATTCCCAGCAACAATATTGCCTTTAAACGTTGATCGGCTTTTTGTTTTATTTTTAGCTTTTGGATGAGTATTTTATTTTTATCATTCTGATATTTTTCTTCCAGTCGTGCAATGGTGGTTTTTGTCTCCTTATTGTCAATGGTATCTTTAAAAGCAAGGTATTTTTGAAAATGGTCAATTGCCTCAGATAAGCGGTTTGTCTGTTTGTTGATTCTGAACAATTCAAAATGGGCCTGCATCTGGCCGCTCAGATCTTCAGAACTTTCTGCCGCAGACAGCGATTTGCTGAAGGCATTCCTGCTTTCATTATACTTTTTCTGTTGTTTTTTTAGCAATCCAAGACTGTAATACAATTCAATCAAGGAATTGGGATCATATTTTTTTGCAAGTTCAATGCCCCGGTTAATATAAATAAGTGCCGAATCTCCTTTTTCCAGCCGGAATCCATATAAATTACCCATACTCTGATATAGAATGGGAATCGCATTTAATATATTGTCGGATTTATATTCATTCAGGGCTTTGCGGTAATAAAGCAAAGCACTGTCGTTTTGCTGAAACTCTTTATAACAGATTCCGATATTACTGTATAAAAATCCCTTATTATGATCCAGATGATTATTTTCAATGAGGGCAATTGCTTTTTTATAAAACTCCATCGCCTTACTATAGTCCTCCAGTTTCATATAAAGGAAACCGAGATTATTATAGGCAGCCACCATGCCTTTCTTATCGTTTTGCAATTCATAAATCTCAATTGCTTTATACAAAATTTTAATGGACTTAAGATACTGACCGCTTTCACCATAAATGCCTGCCAAAAAATTATACGAATCTGCCAGGTTCGCAGTGTCTTTTATATTTTCCTGTAGTTGTATCGCCTTTTGTAAGTAATCTTCAGCATCAAAATATTTGCCAGTGTAGAAATAATACAGCCCGAGGGAAGAATGGGCAAGAGCGATATATTTATTGTTGTGGGCTTTTAGAGCAGATTCCTTCAAGAGGGTAAGATAGTAAAAACTGCTGTCCAGGTCATTGTTTATATAGTAGTCAGCCAATGCTTCACAGACCTGAAGTTTTTCAACTCCTGAGGCCTTAGGGAGATATCTTTTCAGGCTGTCAACAGAAGTTTTACCTGACACGGGAGAGAGTAAGGTAGAAATTAATAATATTGAAAGAATCAGCTTGTATATTTTCATTCTCCTGAAAGTCGCAGGCTTTGGTGAAACAAATGTAGTAAGAAATCTGTGACTTTGTTTATTTCTCATAAGGTATAATCGAAAAATATATCTCAGGCATTACCGGTTCTCTTTTTAAACGATAAAATGAGCTCAGGGTTTAAAAAACAGGCTTTAATTTTGTATCATTTAGATTTACAGAGCATTAGAAAATGGAATGATACCTAAATGCTACCTGGTTTCACACCTGGTGCTACCTGAATGCTACCTGTTTTATTTGTGTGGGTTCGATATGCGAGTTTATTTTACAATAAAAAGCGATGGGCAGAAACCTTCAAACTAATAAAGAAGAAATTAACGTTTTGGTTTATACCAGCTACAACGAAATCTATTTTGTTGCTTCCTCCGTAATCAGGCAGGGGCTGTTGACCATTAGGGAACCTGATGAGAGCATTGTTTATCAAAAAGCCATATTAAATTCAAATTATGAACACATCACTCTTCCGATTGAAATTAAAAAGGTAATTGTGTATATCCTTTCTGATGAAATTAATTATGAAAAAACATTAATGCTATAGTATTTTATTACGTAAATCTTTAATTATGAAAATAAAAAACTATTTTATTCTTACTGCAACTTTACTTCTTTCATTTTTGCTGGCAACCCAGCAATCTTGCAAAAAAGAAAATGAGCCGGAGTCTCCCAACAATGATGAGTTCTCTATCCCTAAAACAACAAAGGTGATTGACCAAAATACCTGGAACAGTTATTTTGTCGCTCTTGATTCTTCCAATTATACCTTTACATTTAAAAAGGATATAACGAATAAAATACCCATAAATACTGGAGATATTATTGTTTCAACAGATGGCTATGGATATTTAAGGAAAGTGACAAGCACAAAAGAAGAGGGAGAAAATATGAAAGTTTACACCTCTTTTGCAAGTCTTACTGAAGCTGTTGAAAAAGGGAACTTTTCACTTAACACAGTTCTTTCTGAACAAAAAATAGATAAAGTAAACTATTTGAAGAAAGGTGTTATTCTTGATATTTCCAGTTTAAAAAGCACAGAACAAACAGCCATGGAATACAATATTGACACCTATCTTGACAATGATAATAAAGTTCGTTTAAAAGGCTCGTTTGTTCTTATGCCAACAGTAAATGCAGAGTTGGATGTTGAAATGTTTAGCGTAAAAAAACTGAAAGTGGAATTTGTTGTTGACGAGAAAGTTAACATTGAAAATACAATAGAGCTGTTAAATATTCAATATGATAAAGAAATTCAACTGGCACAGATTAATTTTAATCCTATTGTAGTAATGATTGGTACAGTACCTGTGATTATTGTGCCGCAACTGGAAATATTTGCCGGTGTATCGCTTGAGGTTAATTCTACAGTTACTACCAGTGTTGAACAAACACTTAACTACACAGCCGGTATGCTCTATGAGAATAGTGGATGGACAAACTATAAAAAACTTACCAAACAACTGAATTATCAGCCTCCTACGCTTAACGCAACAGCAGATGCAAAAGCCTATATTAAGCCGCAGATGAACCTTTTATTTTATGGCTCTCTTGCCCCATATCTGGCCGGGGAATTATATGGCAGAATTCATGCTGAACTACAGGCAAACCCGTGGTGGGCACTTTATGGAGGTGTAACCATAGGGGCGGGTGCTAAAATGGAAATATTTGAGGAGGAACTTTTGGATTATTATACTGATCCTCCCGTTATTAAATACGAAAAACTAATTATTGATGCCAACACCGCAGGTGTAAATCAGGCACCTACACTGCCTGCTAATCCGGAACCTGCAAATAATGCGGCTGACCAATCCGTTAATATGAATGTTTCATGGACTTGTTCCGACCCGGAAAATGACCCCCTGTCTTATGATGTCTATTTCGGTCTGACAACATCTCCGGGACTGGCCACTTCAAATATTACAAATCCTACATTTAACCCGGGTGGTTTGGATGATAATACTACCTATTACTGGAAAATAATTGCCAAAGATGATCATAACAATACCACAGAAGGCCCTGTATGGCAATTTACAACCCACAATAGTAACCAGCCCCCTGCAGTACCTTCAAATCCTGAACCGGAAGACGGGGATTCAACATGCCAGTCAGACTTGCATTGGAAATGTAGCGATCCTGAGCAGGATCCGTTAACTTATGATATCTATCTTGCAAAAATTAATCCGCCTACCATTGCAGCAACAGAACTGTCGGATACATTATTTGAGCCGGATAATTTAGAAGAGAATACTCAGTACTACTGGAAGGTTGTAGCCAAAGATGACCATGGTAATCAGACGGAAGGGCAGGTTTGGACATTTACAACAAAAAATTCCAACACTTTTACCGATCCCCGCGATGGCCAAACCTATAAGGTAGTAACCATTGGCAGCCAAACCTGGTTTGCCGAAAATCTGAATTATCAAACTGCAAATTCATGGTGGTATGATAACAACCCGGCCAACGGCGATGTTTACGGAAGGTTATACACTTGGAATGCAGCCATGACAGCCTGTCCGGCTGGCTGGCATCTGCCAAGTGACGATGAGTGGAAAACGCTGGAGATGTACCTGGGCATGAGCCAAAGCGAAGCTGATTCCTCTTATAGATTTCGCGGAACCGACGAAGGCAATAAAATGAAAAGCACAAGCGGGTGGTACGAAAACTATGGCACCAATACCAATTGTTTTAGTGCCCTCCCCGGGGGTGCCCGTAGGACTGATGGGGTTTACATTCTCCTTGGCTATGGCTGCTGGTTTTGGACGAGTAATGATCGTTGGTTCCCGAATGGTGACCATTTTGGGTGGGATCGAAGTCTTTATTACGAGGAAAGTAGGGTGTCCCGGGCCACCGATAGCCGGGAAGCAGGTTTAAGTGTACGTTGTATCAAGGACTGAGTCGGGCATTGGCAAGTTGTTATTTACAATATAAATAGGAAAACAAGTTTAATTTATCATCATTTAAAAATTTTAGCATTATGAAAACAAATTTATTTCTATCACTTATACTGGCAGCCTTGTTAAGTTTTAACGGGGTTGCACAGGAAAAAGAACTTTGGGGGCTTGCCCCAACCTCCGGCTACATTTACAAATTAGACCAAAACGGCGAAAACAAAGAGATTGTTTATAACATATCCGGAGCAAACGGATATGGTCCGGGGTCGGGCGGCAGCCTGCTTCAGGCCTCCAATAAAAAACTTTATGGAATGACTTCAAACGCCGGCGAAAACAACATGGGCACCTTGTTTGAATATGATATTGCCCAGCAACAATTTACTACCCTCATTGTTTTTGACGGTACCATAGGCAAGAATCCCGAATCCAACAACCTTATTCAGGCTTCGAACGGTAAACTATACGGCATGACACCGGAAGGCGGCAGCCATAATGCCGGGATAATATTTGAATACGACCTGTCATCTAGCACCTTTAATAAGCTGTTTGATTTCCACGATACCCTGGGGAAAGGACCTAATGGTGATTTGTACCAGACTGATAATGCCGACAGCATTATTTTTTACGGGATAACAACTGAAGGAGGTAAAAATAATGGAGGAACACTATTTAAATACAACCTTACCGACAGTAGTTACAAGGTTGTTATAAGTTTTGACGGATATTACCAACACGAGCACGGCACTCATCCCTATGGAAGTGTAATGCAGGCCGATAACGGGAAATTATATGGACTCACTTATCAAGGAGGAACAACTGCTGATAATGGCGTGATGTTTGAATATAATCCCGAAACCGGCGAGTTTTTTAAAAAAGTTGATTTCATAAACAACGAAACCGGCAAAAGGCCAAAAGGAAGTTTAATACAAGCATCAGACGGTAAATTATACGGAACAACCGTTTACGGTGGTGTAAGTAATGCCGGAACGGTTTTTTCGTATGATATAGCTAATGATACGCTTATTCAACGAGCAAGCCTGGGTGATGGAGCAGGTACCTATCCGTTGGGAAGTTTGCTCCAGGCCTCTAATGGAAAAATGTATGGAACCACTTATTTGGGAGCCTGCAGTTCAGGCGGAGTTTTTGAATTTGATCCGGTAAACGATAGCATCAGGCGAACTGCCTGTAATGGTTATCCCAACGGGAATCTGATAGAGATTGAGGCCATCTGCCTGGAAACTTCCGATTCCATAATAGAAACAGCCTGTGGAAGTTACATCTCTCCAAGCGGAAACTATACATGGACTGCAAGCGGAATTTATACGGATACCATTCCCAATGTTTGCGGTGGAGACAGTATCATTAAAATAAACCTCACTGTGAACACGGTTGATGTTTCCGTAACACAGGATGGAATAAACCTTTCTGCAGATTTAGCCGGGGCCTCTTATCAGTGGCTGGATTGTGATAACGGGAATGCACCTCTCAGTGGTGATACCAACCAGGTTTTTACGGCCACGACCAATGGAAATTATGCAGTAGCTGTAACCCAGGATAACTGTGCGGATACATCTGCATGTTACAGTATAACCACTGTTGGAATTGATGGAAATGCTTTTGACCCTGAAATTAAACTGTACCCGAACCCTGCATCAGAAGATGTTACAATTGAGTCTGTGGACCTGACAGATGTAATTATTTCAGTATTTAACATTACCGGCAAAAAAGTTTATTCTGTTGAGAATAAAAACAAAGAGAAAGTTATCATTCCGGCTTCGGAGTTCTTGCCGGGAGTATATTTTGTAAAGATTCAGAACAATAAACAGGAGAGAATAATAAAACTGATCAAACAGTAGTTGTTTAGCAGGAAAAAAGTAAGGTTGTAGCCAGCCTTACTTTTTTTATTTTGCCTGAACACTGGTCGGACCACCCGGTTCCATATCCAATCCTATAGCGTAAGTGCGATAACAGGCCTGCACGCAAAAGGGCCGGACCTCCCCGTCATGACAGAGTAGGTCATGACACCTCTCCTTGAAAAAAGGAGGGGAATTTATACGTAGCCTGCCAGGATTTGCAGACAATTTTATATGGAAATGGCTATCTATTAAAAATCATTATTATGGCATCACGCGAAAGGATTCGCGCGATATCCTGGGATATCCGTGTTGTATTCCGCCCTGAAAGGGCATTTTAATTTAGCCCCGACTTTCAAGTCGGGGATTAAAAGACCAAACACGAAACCCCGGCGCAATGAAATGCCATGTAAAAGAATATTGCCATGCAGCGCCGGAATGAAAGAGTGGTGGCACGCCGATTGCGGATCGAACCCATCAGAAATTCCGGGTCAGGTCTGATGTGACTGATCGTAATTTGCGATTTTCATTTTAACCATAACTTCGGCATCGTCATACATTTCCCTTATAAAATCATCGTTGAAATGAAAGATACGCTCTTCAAAGCTTAAAGAATCCAGCCTGTCGAACAACATTGACCTGGCCCTTTCGATATCCTTACCGTAGATATGGTATGAATCTGCCTGCCAGTTCAATCTACCCAGTTTCACTGTTTTCCCGGTGCGTTTTGCAATTTCATCTGCTATTACCTCCTTGTTAAACTGAATGAACCCAAACATATTCATAAAACTGGCACCCCAGGCATCGTTGCTTCTGAACCGGATATTTGAGTTTAGCCATTGTACACCTTCTTCATCTTCCAGTATCCGGTACCAGCAGGATTGCAGGCAGGGAGGATCATACACCTTCAGATCCACATTGGGCATCCAGGTAATCATCTGTGCCTGCCGGGTAAAAGGTTGTTCTATAAGTTTCTGTATCACATGTTCGATCTGATTTACACTAAAACCTGCTTCATGCGAACCGGTTTTATTCTCCACATCCTTCCACTCCTTCCATGAACCATAGTTAGCCAGCCTTCCATGGTATGTGTATTCCCACCTTGTATCATCAGGATCATTCATATTTTTCACCCAATGGTCCTTAAATCCCTTTAATTCCATTACATATTCTTTCAAATCTTCAATCCCACCCGGGAATGCCTTGTGGATCATAGGATCCGTTTCCGGCTCAAGTATTGTGATATTAGCTGTACAGTCAAGACTCAAAGGATCACCAGGCTTATCATATTGGGTTTCAAATTCAACTCCTTCGTTGTAAAGTCTGATCAGTGCATTTTCATAGGCTTTTGCCAGGGTTTTTTCGGCAACAGTAAGGACAGGAATATTTCGCATTTTAATAGATTTATATATTAATTTTTATCAGGTTAAAATTATCATATATTTTTGATTCTCCATAAATTCAACTGCTATTTTTATTCTATAAGAGACCGGTTAGTAAAAGATTTTTAAATCCCGGAAAACATAATAAGGGAATTATTTTAAAAAAATATTTAATAATTAGGAAAGTATCACTAAAATTACACGGTAAAAAACAGAGGACAATGTATAAAAACTTTATATTTTCAGGAATTGGCCATGCTTATGGTGATCATGATGCCACAAATGAAATCCTTGAAGAAGCCGTAAAAGACGGAAGACTGGATGGTTTTGATGAGGAAAGGATAAAAGAAAACGAACATTACCAAAAATACCTGGGAAGTCATCCGGGAACCTCTCCTTTTGACTATTTTGCCGGAGTTGTAATGGGATTCAGTAACCGGAAACACGTTGCCCCATTTTTGTCCACAAGGAAGAAAATCCTGGATTCAGATACCTCCGTGGACCTGGCAGTGAAAGCAATTGATATGGCACTGGATGATGCAGGTATCCATCCTGAAAACATCGGTGCCTGGTTTGTGAGCTCCGGCACTCCCCCCTTGCAGGCTCCAGGCATTTCCTCGGTAATAAAAGGTTATTTTACCGTCTGGGATAATCTTACTCTTACTTCAACTTTAACTTCAGCCTGTGTGGGCTTTAATATTAATTTACAGCGGGCTATGGAATTTATAAAATGCAATCCGGAAGTTCAGCATGTAGTCATTGCCCATGCAGATGTACTCTCCAGCCTGCTCACCGAAACCACCGGTTTTATTCCACATGCAACATTCGGAGACGGAGCTGCAGCAGTCGTCCTTAGCCAGACCAAAGGAAAAGAGAAAGAAGGGGTTATTTCCATTGTAAACAATGAGGATCTGAGTATGCTGGGAAACCTGGGAGCCGATAAAAAAGGGAATTTATATATGAATCCGGGTAATGTAAAAAATACGGCAGTTTTTGATATTGTTACTTCCACAAAAGAAACCCTGAAACAAACCGGATGGACCATAGAGGATATTGACCTTTTTATCCCTCATCAGACCGGGAATGCCATTGTTTATGACTCAGCATCTGAACTGAATATTCCAACGGATAAAATTTATGTTGAGGTACAAAAAAAGACAGGCAATATTTCCGGAGCTTCGATCCCGGCAGCCTTATCGGAATTAAAACAGAATTCTAATCTCCATCCTGGTATGAAAATCCACACAGCCACAGCGGGACTTGGGGGTGAATTTGGAGCTTTTACCTATATCGTACCTGAAAATTCGCGTTTGAAAACTCCCAGGGTAAATCCTTTTCACGGGAATATTGTATTTGTTACCGGAACAACCGGAGGTCTTGGCTCTGAAGTAGCAAAAAACCTTGCAGGAAAAGGTGCAGAACTGATCCTGCATTACAACTCAAATGATGAAAAAATGCATGCACTGGGCGGAGAATTGGACCGGATGAATGCAAAATACAGTTTTGTTAAATCTGATTTTTCAAATCCGGAAGATGTAAAAAAAATGCTTGATTACATGAATCAGAAATATGATCGTATTGATTATTTGGTTCATACTGCTGCCATAACCGGGAGTCTGAACAGGGCCGGTGATGTTACGGATGCAGAAGTCAGAAAAGTTGCACAGGTTAACCAGCTGGCCCCCGTAATGATTACCAAAGCATTGATTGAAAAAGTCAAAAAAGCCATTCTTTACACCGGATCAGTTGCTGAAGATGCACAGTTTTCCGGATCTTCTTCCTATGTCTCATCCAAGCAGGGACTTCATGGCTTTGCAGCCAGCTTTGCCGGTGAAGCGCACAGCCTGGGAATCCGGAGTATTTATTATATGATTGGTGTAATGGATGGGGGAATGGCTGAAATACTTACAAAGGAACAGATTAAAAAAGTGATGATGTCCATAGGACAAAAAAAGCTTTACAGTCCGGAAGTTACTGCTGAAAGAGTAGCAAACTCTCTGATCCGGCCAAAAATTATGAACACATATGATACAACGGAAGGGGTCTTACTTGTAAGGAGAGATGGCTATAAATGGAGGTAGGAAATGGGAAATGCCTAAAATTCAAAATTACAAAATGAGTAATAAAACGTTTTAATATTAACTTCTTCATTTTTATGAATTTTTTCACTTTAGGATTTTATTATAATAAATTAAAGATTCATAGATAAAATAATTGGATACAATATACTGTTATTAAGTTTGTTAAGCTTAGTGAATCCTTTGTGATATCCTTTGAGACCTTTGTGGTTAAAATTGGATTTTCTTTATTACCACTTCCGAAGGAATGCCTGTGGCGAAAGGAACACTAAGGAATGCACAAAGAACCGCAAAGTAAATAGTTAAAAAATGAAATTATTAAGTAATTAATTATCAGGCATATAATAAAACTATTGATTTTGTAACTGATTAAATATGATTTAACTAACTTTTAAATGCGAAACATTAGTAATAAATAGATGAACGAAAATATTATTTTTAGCGGAACGGGACATGCTCTTGGAAAATATTCGGTGGACAATAAAGAAATTCAACATGCCATTGAAAAAGGGAATCTAAAGGGATTTAATGCGGAACGGGTCAGGAAGAGTAAAAATTACCAGGCATTTCTGGAAAAGAACCCGGGAGTTAGTCCGTTTGAATATTTTGCCGGACACAAAATGGGGTTTCATACACGGAGTTATGTTACACCATTTCCCCCGAACAGGAACCATATATCCACTCAGACTGCACTTGATCTGGGAGTTGTTGCCATTGAAAATGCCCTGCTCGATGCTGATATTCATCCCAAAGAAATTGGTGCATGGATTGTCAGTACGGTATCTCCACATGAGCAGGCGCCAGGCATTGCGGCCACTATTAAGGCCTTTTTTACAAAATTCGACAATTATACAACCACTTATACACTGGCTTCCGGATGCAGTGGTTTTGCTATAAATCTGCAGCGCGGAATTGAGTTCCTGAAATGCAATCCAAAGGTTCAGCATGTGGTTGTGGCCCATACCGAGACCATGTCGAGTTTTTTGACAAAACTTACTGATTTTGTTCCGTTTGTAACTTTTGGAGACGCTGCTACTGCTGTGATTCTTTCAAGAAAAAACGGACCTGAAAAAGAAGGAATTATCTCCATTGTGAATTACCACGACCTGAAAATGGTGGATTATGTTGGAGTGGATAAAGACTGGAACCTGTACATGAACAGCGGTGTGGTGAGGGAGCGCGCTACCATTGATATTGTAAAAGCTTCCAGAGATGTGCTGGAAAAATCTGAATGGGGAGTGGATGACATTGATATTTTGATTCCTCATCAGACGGGTAATGCCATTCTTCTTGCTGCCTGTGAGGAACTGGGTTTCCCAAAGGAAAGGCTTTACCGAGAGGTTCAAAAAAGGTATGGTAATGTCTCCGGGTTGGGTATTCCACTTGGTTTTTCACTTCTGAAAAATTCCGGTGGTCTGAAAAAAGGTATGAAGATTTTGAGTCCGGCTGCTGGTGTGGGAGGTGAGTATGGCGCTTTTACCTACGTAGTACCTGAAGAACAACAAAGATCAAACAATTATGCAAAGCTATCAGGAACTGAACTGAAAGGAAAAACCGCACTTATTACAGGGGCTACCGGTGCCCTGGGAAGTGAAATTGCCAAAACCCTGGCTGGCAGGGGTTGTGGATTAATCCTGCAATATAATTCCAATGATACAAAGGCAGCGGAACTGGAAAATGAATTACTGAGCAAGGGAGTTGTGTATTCGTTTTTCAAAGCGGATTTTAGCGACAGGGAACAGGTTAATGCCTTTATTTCCGGATTTAAGAATAAATACCAAAAGATTGACTATCTCGTTCACACGGCTGCTGTTACAGGAAGTTTAAGCAGGGCTACGGAGGTCACACATGAGGAGTTGACAAAAGTAATGCAAATTAATCAGTTCTCAGCAATCGTTATCACCAAAGAGATAAAGGATCATATCGTAAAGGGAGGGACTATTATTTACACAGGATCGGTTGCTGAAATTGCTCAATTTAATGGTTCTTCTGCTTATGTTGCATCAAAAAAGGGACTTCACGGTTTTGCTGCCAGCTTTGCCGGAGAAGCCAGAAGTGCAGGAATAAGAAGTATATATTATATGATCGGCCTGTTTAATGGCGGCATGACCGGCAAGCTTAATCAAAAACAAATTGATGCGGTAATGACAGCCATAAACCAGGAACAAATTGACGATGCAAAAGCTGTAGCCGAAAGGATTGTACGTTCACTTTACATTCCGAAAGTAATCAATACGCAGGATAAGGAAGAAGGCGTATTGGTAGTCAGAAAGGATGGGTTTTATCTTTAAACCTTTTTGTTGCCTCCAGAAACTCTTCTTTCAGGGTTTGAATTATACCGGCCACGGGTTTTATTTCCTTTATTAGCTCAACGGATTTACCGGCAACCCACAGATTATTGTAATTACCGGGTTGAATTGATTTTTCCAGCATTTTTATGCCCTTCTCCATCTTTTCCATTTTGGTCTCAGGGCTTTTCTCTGAAATTTTGTCTTCTTCTTCCAGCTTTTTGTAATATGGTGTATTAATAATGGAAACGGGGGCTCCGGATAGTCGGTTCGTCATAACAATATCTTTCATTCCTGAGCGAATGATAGAATCTTTGTATTCCTTACTTACTTTAGATTCCTTACTGGCAATAAACAGGGTGCCAATTGATACCCCTGCAGCTCCTAAAGACAGCATAGATAAGATCCCGTCGCCATTGGCAATTCCTCCTGCTGCAATAACAGGCATCTCCGGAAAGTGCTTTTTCAATGCCGGAATCAGAAGTTGATTCGGGAAAGTGCCTGAATGCCCGCCGGCACTGTCACTTACCGCAATAAATCCTTCTACCCCCAAATCAAAAACACGTTTTGCATGTTTCAGATTGGTAACATCGCTAAAAACAATGGCACCGTATGTTTTTACCTTGTCAATTACTTCCTTCGGGCTGCCCAGGGAGGTGATATAAAAGGGTACTTTTTTGCGGATACAGATATCAAGGTGCTCCTTTAATTTGGAATTGGTTCCCTGAACTATCAGATTGACCCCGTAACTACCTTTGTTTTCCCTGCTCCTGTAAAAATCATTTAAGCGGTCAATAGCCTCTTCCAGTTCACTGTTGGTTCTGAAATTCAGGGAAGGAATTACGCCCGCAATACCATTTTTCATCCCTTCAATAAGCATTTCCACATTCGACACAAGAAACATGGGGGCCATGATGACCGGGAATTCAATATTCATGTAATCGTTTAACTGTTTAAACTTTCTCATTTCCCTTATTTCTTTTATGTTTCCAGCGTTTGTGCGACCAAAGCCAGTGTTCGGGTTTTTCTGTAATGATTTTCTCCAGGGTTTGCATATACAATCCGGTTACCTCCCCGGGCTTTGCTCCTTCGGGATTCTCCATTATCTCTTTGATTGTAAGGGTGTAATAGCCTCTTTTTACTCTTTGTACATCAAAATAAACCAGGGGTGTATTGTATTTTATTGAATAATATTCTGGTCCGTAGTTACAAGGAGTATCCCTGTTAAAGAAATCTACCCAGACCGTTTTTTTAAGGCTTACCGGACTTTGATCGGCTGCCATAATAATCAGGGCCGGATCATCCTTTGCCTCTTCAAAAGATTTTCTGGTCTCATACAGAGGAACCAAAAACATTCCTCCCTTTTTTCTTTTTTCCCGCAGATACCTATCAATATATTTATTCTTAATGGGTTGGTACAATGCCAATACCCTGTGCTTAAAAACTCTTGCCACCGTTTCAATACCCCATTCCCAGCTTTCGTAATGGCTGGCCAGTGCAATTACCGTGCGACCCTGATCCATATACTTTTCTGCTATTTCAGCTCCTGTGACCCTGTATCTTTTTGCAAAGCTCTTTTCACTCATGGAATAACCTTTTACTCCCTCCACAAATATCTCGCTGAGATGCTTATAGAAACGTTTTGAAATAAGCTGTATTTCCCTTTTGGATTTTTCAGGGAATGACTTTTGTAAATTATCATAAACAACTGTTCTTCTGTATCTGACAACATAATACATAAAGAAAAACATCAAATATGCAAGACCATACAATAAAAAGAATGGTATAAATCTTAACAAAACCAGTGAACCCCTGAATATGTAATAGTTGATTTTTTTCATCTCAATTTTTGGAAGGGTTGAAATCAGGGGTTCTTTTTTCTTTGAATGCTTTAACTCCTTCTTTAAAATCATCTTTACCAAAGCACTTTTCAAATTCGTCCATTTCGACCCTGAAACCATCCTGATCAGAGAAGTAAGCGTTGATACTTTTGATTATGGCACGCACAGAAACTCCGGAGCTTCCGGCTATTTTTTTTAGAATTTCCATACTGGCGGGAATCAGTTGTTCCGCTTGAACCACTTTGTTCACCAATCCGATTTTTACGGCTTCCGTTGCGGTAACCGGTTCTCCTGTCAGGGCAAGTTCGTAGGCTTTTCCTTTTCCAACCAGTTGTACCATACGTTGAATTCCCCCCATGCCTGTAATAATTCCAAGTTTTGCTTCCGGTAAAGCAAATTGTGCATTATCTGAAGCAATCCGCAGATGACAGACCATTGCCAGTTCAATTCCACCACCGAATGCAATGCCATTTATTGCTGCAACAATGGGTTTGGGAAAATTCTCGATATATTTCATTAAATCATTGGCCTGAGTCGTCAGAATATGTGCAGTTTCAGGATTCAGTCCTGCTATTTCATCAATGTCCCCGCCCGATACAAAAGCTTTATATCCTGAACCGGTAATGATCAGCCCGGCTGTTCCGGGATCCTCTTCTATCTTCTCGAGAATTCCTTTCAACTCCAGCAGTGAAGCAGAATTTAAAGCATTCAGACATTCAGGCCGGTGAATTCTTATTATGGTGATATTGTTTATCGGTTCAATCAGCCAGTATTTTGTATTCATTTTATTGATTTTCAATTAAAACGGAGACTATATGTATAACAATTGCTGATGTTCGTTTATTTCCTCAAAGTTTGCCATGGCAACTGCGGCAGCATCAACCCAGGGTTTATCCAACACCCATTTTACTGCTTTTTCAAAAGTAGCCGTTTCATTTTCACCTGAAGAATAGGGACCCGCTGAACAGGTTTTCATGGCAATTATTCCCATATTATTTTTATGGGCTTTTTTAAGTTCAGCCTCCAATGCCTGTTGATCCCATTCACCCTTATGGCCATATTTTGAGTGAATAAACATGCCTTCATGATTATAAGCAACCATTACCACATCGTAACATCTGCTCTCATTTACGGAATTCAGCATTTTATCCTGATTTTTATGAGAGGAAAAGCCACAGGCCCGTATCTTTCCGGCTTTTTTTGCTTCGGCAAATACTTCCAGAACAGTTTCATGTTTAAGCATCTCAATTCTTGATGGCCTGTGAAGTAACCATATATCAATGTAATCGGTTTGCAAGGCTTCCAGACTTTCGTGAAGAGACTTTAACATGATCTTTCTTATCTTTGTTTTTACCTTATCTGTCATTAAAGCTTCTCCTTCTTCACCAGGCTCCACCATCACCTTCGATTGTATCACAAGATTTTTCCGGATATCTTTTATTACCTTACCGACCATTACTTCATTCTGCCCATTCGCATAGGATCTCCCTGTATCAATAAAATTAATTCCACTGTCAATAGCAGCACGGGTCAGTGCCGGGCTTTGTGTACGTGATGCCCCGAAACCAACCGGTGAGATTTCTATTCCGGTTCTCCCCAAAATACTTTTGAGGGGGTTTTTCTGAACTTCCCAGAAGGATAAGGGTTTGTTTGCCAGAATTCCGGCTCCCATGATACCCGCAGATGATTTCTTTAAAAACTCTTTTCTTGTGATGGGTGTTATTTTCTTTTTCATAAGGATCAGGTAAAGAATCCATTATTTTAAAAGACGAAAATAGTGCTAATATTACAATTGTGCAATTTATATATATCTGCGGATTTCAACCACCTGGATGAGGTTAAAAGCATGAACAATTAGGTTATAAACAACTTTGCTAAAACACTTTTATTGATAAGAAAAAAACCTCCTCCGGTAAAGAAGAAGGTTTATCAAAGTAAAAACCAAATCTATATTATGAGAAGTTTGGTTACAAAGAGTAGTTAAAGCCAAAGGAAAATGACCTTCCCAGCTTGAAAGAGGAATAATTATAATCCTTGCCTCTGTAGGAATATGTTTTGACAAAGCTTTCATTCAATATGTTTCTTGCTTTAAAGCTAATTGTAAATTTAGAACCTACTTTTTTCTTAAAGATAAAATCCAATGAATTATGAGGCAGTTCGTAAACGTTGGGTGTGCCACCCTGTACAACAATAGAAAGGCGAGGCCCGTTGACATTGTAAACCAGACGGGTATCTAGACCTATGTCATTGTTTTTATAGTTCAAATAAGTATTTATTATATAGGGTGCCTGTCCGTACATACTGCGGTAAGATGCAGCAGATGGGTCTGTCGCATGAATAACATCGAGTTCGTCTGAAGGAATGTTTACGATGGAATTTATTAATGCTACGTTTAGTCCGATCTTCATATTTTTTAAAGCATTAATAAAGTCAAGATTTTTTCTGATTTCAAACTCCATTCCGAACAAATCTGCTCTGTCTGAATTCATAAAAGTAAGTTCGTTATTCCCGGCAGTTGTAACAAATGTTCGTTCGATAGGATCAATAAAACCTTTGTAAAACAGATCAAAAGATATAAGTTCTCCGGGTTTCATGGCATACTCAAAACGCAAATCAACATTGTCAATCAGTGTGCGTTTCAGGTTTTCATTTCCTAGAAGGGTATAATCACCGGCAAATTCAAATGAGGCATAAGGTGCAAGCTCACGGAAGGAAGGTCGTGCCAAAGTACGAGTATAAGCTGCCCTAAAGTTCATATTTTTATTAAGTCTATAGGTCGTATTTATCGCGGGGAGAAAATCTATGTTTTGAAGCTTTCCTTCGGGGTTTTCAGGATTGGCACTTTGCAAAAAGATGTCTGTTAATTCCATCCTTATGCCATAAATCAATTGTAATTTACTTCCAAACATTTGATTAGCAAGCAGATAGGCGGCAACAAGATTTTGGTAAGCGTCATAAGTGTTTGACAGCTGGGTAGCATCCTGTACATATACTCCATATTTATCTGGATATTCAGGGATACTTTTCCCTATATTACTGTCATCGAGATATTCCGGTACAGAGCCCTGAAAGGATTCATTATTATCCACGATATCAAATCTGCGTTCTGAAAAATTTCTGTCTTTGATCATAAATTTTCCACCAAACATTAACTTTTCTTCCTGCCCGTTTCGAATATAGGGTAGTGTAATATCTAGTTTACCGTCGTAATTTGTTTCTTTCATAAAACGCCAATAACGTGCAGGAACACTTTGTTTGGCAGGATCAATAACATAAACTTCTTCACCGTAGCTATTACTATCAACTATATTGGTAAAGAACCTTAAATCGGGTTCATCCTGTCTCGAAACAGAATGAGAAAGTTGCCAATTAACTTTTAGATTATTTAAAGTGTTGATGGTATGCTCCCCTAATAGTTGCTCTGCTGAAAACGATCGTTGACTATATTTTAAGGTTCGGGTTTGAATATTTACTTCATGATAATCATTCCAACCCTCCTGGTAACGGGCAACTGAACTGCCTCCCTGATTTCTTAAAAGATTAAGGCTTATAGTAGAGTTTTTACTCAACTGTATGGATGCGCTGCCCATCAAACCCCACAGCACATAATCGATGCCACGACGGTCGCTGTATTGAAGGTCTTTCTGTAAAAAGTCAGACGATTTATTGGTCAGGCTATACCTTCCATTTTCTCCGTTTTCGTAATAACGGTAATCGTGGTTATAGGAATAGCTGAAAAGATAACCGAACTTTTTTCCGAATAACTTCTTGTTGTCACCTAAAGAAATCTTAAATTCATGATTCATCGGTGCTGCCCTGGTTGAAGGCTCCATTACCTTATTGAAGGAACGTGTAATATTATCTAATTTATCGTCATTCTCATAGCGAAATGGGATATATCCCCGAGCCTCTCCGGGTATAGCTCTTGTTCCATCATCAAATCCAAGAAAATCCGTTTTTCCACCCTGATAGCTAAGGTAGTTATTATTTAAAGTAGCCTGGGTATTGTAACCTGCCGACGCAGAAATGTTAAGCATAAATTTTTCAGGAAACTTTTTGGTAACAATATTTACATAGCCTCCTGCATAATTGGCTGGTAACTGCGGTGAAAATGTTTTATATACCATTATATTATCAATGATATTGCTTGGAAAAAGGTCGAGTTCAATATTGTTTTTTTCAGGGTCCATCGAAGGAACAATTGAACCGTTAAGATCAGTACGCGAATAACGGTCGCCAAGACCACGAACGTAAACATATTTGCCATCCTGAATGGTAATACCACTTACTCTGCGAAGTGATCCGGCAGCAGTTTTATCGCCATTCATAACAATTTCTTTGGCAGAGATACCATTAACACTGGTGGCAGATTTCATCTGAATGCTCACAATTGCATTTTCTGAATTGGTAATGGCCCGGGTTTTTATGACAACTCCATCAAGTCCCACAGCTGAGGGATTTAATTTAAAATTATATTCCAAAGTTTCATTGCCTTTTACCGTGATGGACCTGGAGATAGAAGTATATGAAATAAAGGAGCAAATAAGCTCATATTTTCCGGGCTTAACATCGCTTATCAAATAGTTACCATCTAAATCTGCGGTCGCACCAATAATTGTTCCCTTAAGCATCACATTGGCTCCAATCAAGGTTTCTCCCGTCTTTTGATCAATTATTTTTCCTTTTATAATAGCCTGTGAAAAGGTCAGATTACTCATTAAAAAGATCAATATGCTAGATAAATAATATTTTTTCATCATTTTAATTTGGTATTTTACTTCGATATTTAAAAAGGGAAAATACAGAGCTTCTCACCCCTCTGTATTTTCCCTGTATTATTATAATTAGTTTTGAAAAAGTAAAGTCCAGCCCTCTGCCCAGTTACTACCCGAAGGATCAAAAGCACCTTTGTAGTTAACGCTTTCGAAACCTGACGGATAACTTGCTAAATTATCAGACACATTCCCTGTAGGAATGGGGTTAAAGTTTGGGTTGGAAGCAGTTGGATAGGTTATTCCGGGATCTTGATCAACCGTATTGTTAGCGGTAATAATATAAGCATCCAAAGCAGCCTGGGCAGTTGCCTCATCTTCATTAGATATACCATCTTTAGCATGAATTTTAAAAATTCCTGCACTGGTATTGTCAGCTACGTTAAAGAAAATATTATTTTCAACTTTTAATTCACCATCAATAAATCGTTTATAGCTGCAATCAGCAGTTAATCCATCTTTTAGTTCGATGTCAACACCTTTGGTTTGGTTAACAAATATCGAGTTGTAAAAATATCCTCCACCATTTGCACGGAAAGTCATAACCTTTGAACCGGCATCAGGCCCGCGGCCAATCCATGAGGCGTTGAAAACCATCCCACCGCCAAGTGGGGTTCCGTCCTCCGGTTCATCAGCACCATCAAGTTCTCCCATACGGTCTCCTGCATCAGGATCTTGAACAACCAACCAGAACTGGCCATTTCCACGGTATCCCTGGTCCCAGTCAAAGCCATCGTCTTTACAATAAGCAGAAATCATATATTTGGTATGAACGGTTCCGCCAAACCATTCATAACCATCGTCGTTGTTAGCGTAAACCTCAATATGTTCAATAGTTGTCCCGTCTCCTACAGCGCCAAATGTAAGTCCATTGATTTCATTGTCGGCTCCGATGTTTGTTCCTCCATGACGGATTGAAACATATTTCAATATGCCGGAATTATCATGGTCATCATCACCACCGTATTCACCTCTGGGCTCAGTTGTGGGTATGCCTTCTATGTTTTTAACATTGGGTACTGTGTTGATTTTAGCATTACCCAGAAGAATTACACCACCCCAGAGACCTCTGTCATTTTTAGCTACAGAACCATTCAGGTCATCGGCCTCAGCAGTGAAGATAATGGGATTCTGATTAGTCCCCTCAGCCATAATTTTGGCACCACGTGCAACAATCAATGCACTGGCATCTTCACCTTGTCCGGGCTTACCTTTAATTACAGTACCTGCCTCAATACTAAGTGTTTGTCCCTGGTTTACAAAAACCATGTGATTGAGTACCCATGTTTTGTCTTTGGTCCATTTCATTGTTCCTGTACCTTTACCATGATCCGTAACAGTTACTGTGTTTCCATCAGTTACATATTCAGTATCATTTGGGTCTGGTTGCGGTCCGGGATCACTTTTTTTACAAGAACTTAAACCAATGGCGAATGTCATTCCGCCTATTAACACATTTAATAAAAATTTCTTTGTCTTCATCTTTTTCATAATTTTATTTTAGCATGATTAATTCAAATTGATAATGCAAAGAAATGTTGAAGTTTTTTCATAATTATTAAGTTAATATTAAGTATGTATTAAGTTTATGTTAAGAAGATGTCAAGTGAATTAACCTGCATTAATAAGAATATACTTACAGATTTCCACCCCATTTATTTGCTTAAAGTCGAAAGCCTGAAAAATACAGGTTATTGTATGCCACTTTTCGTATATTTGATACGAAGTATTTTGGATGATGAAAACCCTGATTGCTTTTCTGTCTGTAATTGTATTGAACTGCGGTGTTTTGTTTTCTCAGAATAAGGGAGTCATAAAAGGAAGTGTATCTGACTCAAAAACGGGGCTACCTTTGCCGGGTGCAAATATATTCATTGATGAAAACACCGGAGTCACTTCAGACAGAAATGGAAATTTCGAAATGATTCTATCTCCTGGAAATTATAATTTTCATATTAAATATATTGGTTATCAGGATATTATAAGGGCGGTTAGTCTAAAGGAAAATGATTCCCTGAGTTTGGATATTTCCCTGGTCCCGGCAATAGAGTTTTTACAGGAAATTGTTGTGAGCGCCGAAAAATCTGAACAAAAGCTTGCTCATGTTACCGTTTCAATGTCTTTGCTTAAGCCCAAACGTATTCTTGAAGATAACACTACATCACTCGATCAGGTTTTAAATAAAATGTCGGGGATTAATATTCTCGACGGGCAACCGAGTATCAGAGGAGGAGGCGGGTACAGCTATGGTGCCGGAAGCAGGGTCCTTGTTCTGGTAGATGGGCTGCCCTTAAAATCAGCTGATGCAGAGCATATTAAGTGGAGTTTTCTGCCTCTTGAAACACTCTCCCAGGCTGAAATCATCAAAGGTGCTTCTTCCGTTTTGTATGGGTCATCGGCATTGAACGGGGTGATAAATTTACGAACCAAAAATCCCGGAGCAGATCCGGAAACCATTTTCAAAGGATTTGGGGGATTTTACCTGAAACCAAAGCGAAAAGAAATGATATGGTGGGATTCACCCCGCTGGTTTGCCGGAGCTTCGTTCTCCCATGCAAGAAAGATAAAAAATCTGGATCTTACCATTGGAGCAAATGTATTTCAGGATAAAGGATACCGAGAAAATGAATACGAAACACGGGGAAGGTTTGATCTGAAATTAAATCACAGGTCACAAAAGGTGAGAGGATTGTCTTATGGATTTAATGCAAGTACAATGATAACGAAGGAAGATGATTTTTTCCTTTGGCAGAACGCCGATTCCGGGGCTTACCGGCAAAACATCGCCGGAACTTCTTACTTGAACGGATTCCGGCTTTATGTTGATCCACATATCAGCTATTTTACCCAAAACGGAACCCGGCACAGCCTAAAAACCAGGTACTTCACCAACACCAATGATATCCCTGATAACCCGGATAAAAGCAACCACTTTGATCTTTTTCTAGGGGAGTATCAGTTCCGGAAGAAGTTTTCGGAAAGCATCAAATGGACAATAGGTACCTATTTCAGTTTTTCTAAGGTTAGGGCAAACCTTTTTGGGGATCATAACCGAAACGAAACGGCAATTTTTACACAGTTGAGTGGCACATTATTCTCAAAACTAAAATATAATTTTGGTTTTAGATGGGAAGGCTTCCGGTTAAACGAACTAACTGAAATATCACGTCCCCTGTTCAGAGCCGGGCTGAATTATCAGGTTTTCTCACATACGTTTCTCAGAGCTTCCACAGGGCAGGGTTACCGTTTTCCATCCATTGCGGAAAAGTTTGCCACAACCCAGGTAGGAGCATTGAATATTTTCCCTAATCCCGATCTGCAGTCAGAGACCGGCTGGAGTGCTGAAATTGGTGCAATGCAGGGGTTTAAAACAGGAAAATGGACCGGTTATCTGGACCTTGCCTTTTTCAGGAATGAGTATAAAAATATGATCGAATATACTTTTGGAGCTTATCCACCCGACTCCGTTCTGGTTCCGGGACTCGAAGACATAGGTTTTAAAGCATTGAATGTAGGCAATGCCCGAATAACAGGTATTGAAATCATTGGAAATGCCGGTAGAAATTTTGGAAACCTTAAAGCAGATGTGCAGGCAGGATATACCTACATGAATCCGGTTGATTTAAACATTCCTAAAACAGATTCTACAAATAATATACTGAAATACCGGTTTCGCCATTCCCTGAAAGGGGATTTGAACGTTCAATGGAAAAGATGGGCAACCGGAACAACAATTGTCTATAACAGTTTTATGGAACGGGTAGATTCGGTTTTTACGGACCCGCTTTTGGGCAACCTGATCCTGCCGGGATATCCTGATTACCGAAAAGAACATCAAACCGGATACCTCGTGTTTGATTTAAGGCTTTCCTGCCAATTATCCCAGGCCGCTCACCTGTCTTTTGTTGTAAAAAACCTGTTTAATGTTGAATATATGGGAAGGCCGGGAGATATTCTACCTCATAGAAACATTACCCTGCAATTTCTTTTGAAAATCTAACCGGAATTTCAACGGGATTTAACCAGTTTATTATTGATGATTTGATCTTTATGGATTACAGAATAGAGATAAACCCCCGGTGGAAGCATATTCCCGGTAAATTTGAAGAAATTCCTGCCTGGTAAGTCCTTTCCTTTTTCTTGCCAGACCATGCGGCCCAGCATATTATAAACAAGCAGTTCAATTTCTCCAGGTGTACTCAGGGAATATCCTATCTGCGTGCTTTCCCTATAGGGATTGGGAAATGCGGCAAATACCCTGAACCCGTTGTTGTTAGTCAATTCTGAAAGGGAGGGAGCTTCAATCCGGATAAAGATGGAAGTATCATCTACAACTGCAGGCATGGCAACAACATTTCCCAAAATATCAATAAAAGGAGTTACGGTAATACCCAGGTAAAATGTACCGGTGTCCGTTGGGGTACCGCTTAATGAAATACAATACACGGAATCGGGGAAAAACTCCCCGTACTCAGATTCGTAAATAATACCAGGGGGCATATTTAACACTGTATCAAGCCTTACTTTAACCAGTGGTGTCGATACATCACCAATACCAGCTGAATCGGGTGAAATAATGGTAATGATCTCCTCATAGGGAACTCCCTGCATCCCGGAAGGAAGAGTATCGGGACAAATTTCCCCGGGATTTCCTATATCTTCACAATTTGCCGTATCCGGAATACATTGTGAAAAACTGGTATAAGATGTTCCAATAATTAAAATAGGAACAAAAAAGCGAATCAAAAAAAAACTAAATACATCTCTTTTCATATACCAAATATACAAAAAAGGTCTAAAAAAAAGAATACTCGCAGATTCTCCTAAGCATAATCATATTTTAAAAACATTAAAATACCAAATAAGGACCCTGGAATCTATTGATATACCATAAACTTATTTGTTTAACACTGATCAAATACATATAACAGCTCATTTTTTCATCAACCGGAAAAATATGGGCCAGTCCATCTGTATATCTCATCAGGTCCAGGCCCGGTATTAACCAGTTTCTTTATGAACTTTCCGTTTGTTGAAAATTTACAGACACCATCTTTGTTATAAGCTAATATATATTTATCAGGGACTCACCTATTGTAATTACAAATTAAATACGTAGCTAAAGATATGAGAAAATTCTTTAATGTCTGTTGGAGTAGTATTCTCCTCATTTCTTTCAGAAACGAATATTTCTCCGGCATTTAATCTTACCAAAAATTCGTTCATTTTGTCCGCTACACCTTCTGATGCTCCCATTCCCATGAAGGCAACTTTAAAATCGGCATATGGAAATTGAACATATTGCAAATCAGGTTTACCAATAGCAGTTCCGTAAACTTTTGCAATTTCTGCATAAGTTACATTACCTGCCCCTAATAAATCCTGGTGATTATTTCCGGCAAAATCCAAAGCCAGCAATCTTTTTGCGGCATAATCAGCAATGTCTTTTGTTGCAATTACCGGAAATGATAAGTCCGCTTTAATGGGAGAGCCCATTATGCCGGTTTCCTTAATCATACCAATCATACTTAAAGTGTTTTCCATAAAATAGGCTGGTCGAAGATTAAGGGTATTCAAACCTTCAATCCCGTTAAATCTCTCTTCCATATTGTGCAAACCTAAAATTATACCGGAATTGCCGGATAAATGTGCCCCCTGACTACTCAGAGCAACTACATTTTTAACATTGCAGGTTTCCATGGCCTCTGCAATTGCATTTACGTGTTCCCTCTGAAATGCGGTGTAATCGACTGCTTGCATATTCATTGGAATGACAACATAAACGGCTCTTGCTCCGGCAAATGCCTTTTTTAGCAATTCTACATCATTAGTGCTTCCCTGAAATAATTCGGCACCTTTTTCGATGAGGTCCTTTGCCTTTTCAGTGTCTCTTGCAATTATTCTTACTTTTTTACCTGCTTCAAGTAGTGTTGAAGCAATCACTTTACCGGTATTACCGGTAGCTCCTGTTATTACATACATAATTTTTGATTTTAATTAACGATTATCTATTTATTATTTCCAATTGAGCAAAACCGTGCATGACAATCTGCGATTCATATTTCAATTTATTTTTGATTGCAAATAGCTTCAGGTATTGGTTCTTTGACCAAAGCAAAGCACGATTTTTCGTAGCACGGTACCAAACATAAATGCCTCTGTTTTCTATAGAAAAGAAACGTCTGGTTAGCTCTATAATATTCCCTTTTCCGGTAGGTGTAAGGATGATCAATTTACCATTATCTTTCAAAACCTGTAAAGAATCCATGAGCATATGATTTATTTCTTTCTCTTTCATGTGAAATAATACGCTGCAAATAGTCACATAATTAAAGCTGCCTTTCTCAAAGGGATATTTTTCCCCGGCAGAAATATGATGTAGTTTGGTACGCGTATTTATCAACTTCTCTTCAGCTTCTCTAAGCATGTCAGAGTTTGTATCTGTTCCTGTACCGCTCACGTTTTTTTCCCGGGAAAGAATTTCCAGCATTTTTCCCGAGCCTGTTCCAATATCCAATAGATTTGAGCCGTTTTCAATTTCATCTATTACAGGATTCAGAAATTGCCTGTACCAGGGTGCCTCCTGTAAGTTTGAGAAGAATTTAGAAAATTTCATAGTTTTTACGATATATCATGTATATTTAGTTTGCTCAAAAAAATTATTCGTTCATTTCAATTAATATTTCTTCTATGGTCTTTCTTGATAATTCCTTTTTTAGCTTATTTTCAGCATTTGTTAAAATATTTTTTATTGATTTTTGGGCATTATCAGGTCTTTTACCTTCTGCTAAAATGTTAAACGAAGTATGAAACAAGGGCTTCCCCTTTTCCATGGCTTCTAAAATTTCCAATACGGTAATTTTAGATGGGTCTTTCAATAATCTGATTCCACCTTGCTTCCCTTCTTTGGTTTCAATAATTTTAGCCATGTACAGGTTTTGTAGAATCTTTACTAAAGTAGGTTTCGGAATGCTTAAATATTTTGAAATATCTGCCGTTGACAAAAATTCAAATTGATTATGTCTGATCTTATCAGAGATAAAGATGACTACAAGTATCGATTTAGTAAAGGATAATGAATAACTCATACGTGATATACAATATATTTAGTTTGCAAATATATACAAATTTTTTTACCCTGCAAGTTTTTTGCTTTTTCATAGTTTGTCTTTTGGCTTTACCGTTGGCTTGCGCGAATTGTTAATGTGTCTGGCTGTGTGTGCCGGCTTAAAAAATCCCTGATTTTTCACCTTCTTCCTTAAAACTTTTCTTTTCTTTCTGTTTATGTATTTTCCCTTTATTGAATCTATAGTTTACCTTGAACAATATGATGTTTTTCAGAAAGCTAATATCTGTTTCCTGAGTTCTTGAATAATCTGGTGTTTTTATATAATTCTCCGATTTGTAATCAACTAAAAAATCAATTGGCAACACATAACCAATCATAATATTTAATCTCTTTTTCATAAAAGGTTTACTGAGAAATATCATCCAAAAATCATTGGCACTAGTATTGTATCCTTGAGCAATTATATTTTTACTCATGTTTTTTTGAAATAACAATCCTGCTACATTACCATTGTTTTTGTCGGCATAAATTAATTGTGTAGAGTTCGTCCAGTCAATAAGGCTATTCATTGTTTTATTATATTCAATCTTGCTTTTGTAAACATCAAAGCCGGATTGTAGAATAATCTTTTTAGAGAATGGTATTGTCAGGTTGAGTTTTAGTCCAACATTTTGAAAACAGGCACCATTGTCATAGCTGTATGCAAAAATACTATCATTCAAAGTTTCCCCTATTTCTACAATATAATCATTTGAGAAACTAAAATATGGTTCAATAGCAATTAATCCGTGATAAATTGTTGACCTTAGCGACAAGCGATTATAAACATAAGGTTTTAATTTAGGATTACCATATTTGATTGTATTTGGATCAATGATTATTGCATTTGGGTCTGTTTGTTTCATTGTTGGGTAGTTACCTTTCGACCTGTATTTTAAAGTAAGTTTGAAGTTTTCTGATACTGAATAGAAAAAATCCAAATGTGGCTGAAATATTGAATAGTTCTGCTTGTGTTTCTCATCTGTTTTAATGCTATTCTCCGCTGACAAACCTGCTTTTACAGATAAAGATTTATTTAATTTCCACGATACATAGGAATAAAATAAATGTCTGGTTTCTTTTGTATAGTAATCTTGTTTTTGTATGGAACTTAAAGTATTGTCCATTGTGTAATTATGCCTAATATCATACCATTTGGTTCCATAACCAAGTTGTAAATTAAGGTTTTTTCTAAGAGTACGGTTATATTCAAAAAATGAGTTGATGCGGTAGTTTTTACTATATAGAAATTCATTTGTTATTGAATGGTCTTTTGTTATAGTATTATCATAAATGTTATCTTCGTTGGAAAAATTAAAACTTACTTCAAGTCTGTCGTTTTTACTTAGGTTCCCCGTGTAAAAGAGTGAACCATAAAGATTTTTACTCTTTTTTGTATTGGTGTTGATATAGGCGTAAGAATCAGTTGTTAAACTATTTTGAGTAGTAGTTGAATTATATTCTGTGGAATTCTCAAATATCAGCGGATAATCAGAATAATTACCTTCAAAACTTATTGTGTGTTTTGGGTTTATATAATAATCTGCACCAACAGTATAGGAGTTTCCAATTTCGTGAATAATTGTATTTGGCTCATTTTTATTCAGTGCTTTTTCACTTATTGCATAATCGGAATATTCAGTTACTGATGATGAAATGAGGTGAAAATCGTTGTAATAGTTTTTAAATTGACCGTAAGCATTAATTTTATTATAAGTGTAGTTATAAGTAATATCAATATCATTCAAAGGTAAAAGATATTTACCGCCGTCAAGGTCTAAAAGTACTTTGTCATTAATATAAAGCTCGTTTCCCTGATAATCGTTTCTTAATATGATATTTATTATTGCATAATATCCTTCCAAAGCATATCTCCCTCCAGGATCTCTAAGCACTTCAATTTTTTTTATCCTGTCAGGTGATAGGTTTTGAATATAATCCTTGTTTTTCTCAAGACCATTTACCAGAAAAACAATATTACTGCGGTTGTCAACTTTTACTAAATTATTAAACCTATCGTAGGATATTCCATTTAACCTTTCTAAAAGTTCTTTGGTATTTGATGTTCCCGCTTTTTCTTTTACTGTAGCAATAAAAACATCTTTATCAATTTTAAAAGTTTTACTGGAAGCTGATATTACTACTTCCTGAAGTTGTTTTGAGTCAGGTTTTAAACGTATATTACCTAAAAAAACATCTCGATTTAAAACATCGACTGATGTAGTGTCGCTAACATATCCAACATAACTACAAACCAAATTATAACTCCCGTTATTTAAAGGAATATTGAAGTACCCTTTGCTATTTGTAACCGCACCTGTAATTAAACTGTCACTTTCAGAAAGAACTGTTATTGTAGCATATTCAATATTATTGTTTGATTTTGCTTCTTTTATATGACCTGATAATGTAATCTTTTGTGCGAATGACAAAAAACCAATTCCAGCTAATACAATTGTAATTATTAATCTCATTATGTATGATTTAGTTTATTTGCAACAAAAATATTGTGGCAGGTACTCTAAATTAACCCCTAAAAGGGTGATTTGTAAAAATCCATACTTATGGGGGGTGAAATTTTGGAGTTTTTATAAAAGATAAATTTCAGAAGAAGGTAAAAATCAAGTAGTTTTGCACCATGAATTTATTTATAACAATTTCAATGGTTCTTACCCTTGTTGTAAGTTTTATACCGATTATATTAATCGTTTATAAAAAACAACAACATGAGAAATTATCCAAAACACTTTTGAGTACAATTATTTCGTTTAACTCAATTTGGTATACTGTTTTATTAATCGAATTTGCACAATCAATTCTTACATTTAATTTGAATTCAGAAACAGCTGTAAATGTTATCTCTGTAACCCTAATGTTTATAATAAGGTTTATATATCTTTATTATTTTATGAAATTATTCCAATTACTATTAGATTTAAAACTTGCGAAAGGTTCTAAAAACGCTTTTTTAATATTTGGTATTGCTGTACTTGGCATATGGATTCTTGGCTTGTTGGAATTTTTTATTTTAGGCAGTCATGTGCTTACAAGCAATCTTCTTTTATACACAGATATTTTGATTTTCTTTATCGTCATAATTTCAAGCGTATACATAATATATCAAACGAAGTTTATTTATGAACAAAATTTTAGAAAAGCGATTAAATTATTAGTATTAATTTTTCTTATTCCAATGGGTTTGGGCTTTTTAAAATGGCTTGCCGGAAATATTATTGATGAGAGTACCTTTATCGAAAAATTAAGCATTCCTTTCCTTGTATTTTTGATGAACGGAATGATGATCATTTGGCTAATATTTTACAGTAACAAGGTCAATAATTTTAAAGTATTGGGAAATGAAAAATCAGAAAATAAAACTGAAGATTTAATCCAGAAATATGGTATTTCAAAACGTGAAATGGAAGTAATTGAATTAATATGCGAAGGCTGCTCTAATAAAGAAATTGCTGACAGGTTATTTATTTCTGTAGATACTGTTAAAGACCATAATTCGAGAATTTACCTTAAAACAGAAGTTAAAAACAGAACTCAATTGGCAAAGCTATTTTTGGAATAAATTTGATTTTCTCATAAAATAGATAAGCATGGGAATGCTTGCTAATATAAATACTGCCCTATGCTCACCAGCTGTTCTTATATGTTTGGGGTCGAACTTTAAAACCCCCAAAACCAAAGCGGCAGGAACAGAAAGAATGGCATGAATTATCCAACTTACCGGAACTGCTAATATTTTAAAAATAAGGCTTGCCTTTTTTTGAAAAGTAAAAATCATTAGTGCAATAAACAAAAACAGGATAGTGGTGTTTATCCACCATTCTGTAATAGATGAATATAAAAATATCTTTGCACATTTAGTATTGATTGTTAGTAATATAAAATATGAAACAATAAAGATGGTTTGATTTCTCATTTTTGTTTCAATCCATATCATGGTTGTATGTTAATGCAAGGCTATCCATACAAACAAGTTGTGCTCCCCGTTTTTCGAATTCAATAAACATACTATCTTTCATTTCAATTGATTCGGACAAAACAGCTTCCCTTATTAAACTGATTTTATAGTTCCT
Organism: Bacteroidales bacterium; assembly: GCA_024763075.1. Lineage (GTDB taxonomy): Bacteria > Bacteroidota > Bacteroidia > Bacteroidales > VadinHA17 > JANTGF01. The sequence goes on from JANTGF010000040.1 coordinate 30,069, forward strand.
GTTTTGAGCAGCTTGTGTCGTAATATTAATACAATGAGCTGCGTCAAGTCCAACTATATACAGTTTATTTATTTTTTTGTTAACAAGGATTTTATCAAGATTTGTATATGCAAATGCATCATTTCTGCTTTTAACAATTTCAATATTTGTTTGCATTTCCAGTCGTTTATCAAACTTTGAGCCTATGCTTCCTTTGGCATATGAGTTATTTAATAAGTTAATCAATGGATTTGAGATTTCACTTCTAATATAAATAATAGGCAGATTATGCTCATTGAAAAACCTTGAGACCTTATTAATATTATCGATGGACTTATCTGATTTATCAATATAATGCTGATTAAGGGAAACCGTTCCTGTGGTAGCCTCCTGAATGTCAATAACAAGCAGTGCAGGGTGGGCAACTTCACCTTGTTCAATGGGTATTCCTTCAGAAATTTTTGATGCATTTTTTTCAAAAATTATCAGGTTAATTATCAATATTAAAATAAATAGGATAATTGCTCCGACAGTGCTTAAAATTATTTTTATAATTATTCCTTTCTTCTTTGCCATTTTACAAGTTTTTTTTGTCAAAAATTTCTAAAGCCTCAGGCAAATAGTTACTAATTCCTTTTAATCCATTTACCGTTAAAGATAGTATTATTGTATCTTTAATCTCATCCCTGGTTGCCCCGGCTGCTTTGGCCATAGGAACATGATATTTAATGGCATTTCTGTCATCGGTTACAACCTTCATTGCAATATAAATTAGTTGTTTGGTTTTGGCATCAAGGCCATTTGATTCAATTAATGCATTTATAACTTCTGCATAAGCTTTTTGCACATTAGGAGCTTCTTTTTTGAAGATTTCTATTGGATTTTTCTTGTTCATGATGATATTTTTTGTTAATAAAAATTAAAAATAGAGAATAAGTCATGATTAAAATAGATTATAACTTATAAGTATGAATTCTCTGCTTTTTCCTGCTTTTTCTATCCTTAATTTAAGCATTCTATCTTTATTTAATTCCGGCTCTGAAATTTTATAAATAAGTTTATTTAAATCTTCTGTCGTAAGTGAACTGATCTTAATACCATCAACAGCAATAATATTATCGTCAATATTAAGTCCTTCTCTCGCTGCCAATGAATTATTAAAGATTGACTTTACGAACAGTTTGCCATTCTTTACTTCGCAAGTGAACCCAAAAGTTCTTTTATTAGAAGGCAAATTGAAATTGTTTTGTTCTTTCAAATAAATGTTGTTGTCCAGCCAATCAATTGTTGTAATAAAATTTTTCATAAACCCAATTCCAATAGAACCTTTGGATTCTTGCTTGATTATTTTAGGATTGTATGCTATTATTGGAATATGATAGTACTTTTTATTTCCAATTAGTATGGAATCCAATAGAACATAATAGTGTGTTTCAATGCTGTCCAGGTCTTGTCTGTTTATTGGTATTGCAAGTTTAATTGTCCATGGAACCGCATCTCCATTTTCAATTTTCTTTTCTATTGATGGTGAAATAGCATTGATAAATCCATCATTTCCGGTATCAAATTCTGCATTAACCGTGTCATTATTTACCATTAAAAAAGTATTTGGTGAACCTTGAACAGGTTTGGGGGTAAATTGTAGTTTAATGGCATTTTCAATATTTTCAAGTCCTTCTTTTTCATTTGTTATGGTTAGTAAAGTATCCTTGAAACCAAATTGCCAAATACATTTCTTCATTAGATTTGCTCCAAGAATACCATCAATTTTGTACTTTAATAATGGATTTGAATTATCTGACTTCATTGACATAGCACCAATATCAAGGAAAATTACACTACCAAGCCTAATAGTATTGAATTTAGGATATACAGGAAGGAAGAATGTTTTTTCAAAAGCTTTGCCTAACTGTGCACTTCTGTCTAAAGTATCAGGTTTTATTTCGTTTAAAACATAATCGTAAAATAAACAAGGTGAATATGTATCAACTAATAATTCATAATCTTTACCTGCGATATTAGAATTTATAAAGATTCGGTTCTCCGAAAGTTGAAATTTTACTTTGTCCGTAAAATTACTGGATTGTACAGATCCGCCATCCAGTCTTTGCATAAAATCGGGGAGTTGGGCCTTGCAAATGGTTGATATTAATAAGCTCAGGCAAATAATTATTTTAAATAAATATTTCATGTTTCCCTTAATTTTTTAAATTGATTTCTATCTTTTCTATCATCTTTTGAGCATTCGAATTGTCTGGATTTAACTCAAGTGACTTTTTGTAATACTTCAAAGCAATTTCATAATCTTTCTTGTTCAAATACCATTCAGCAAAACTATCCCACACATTATACGATTGCGGAAAAAGCATAGTGTTAAGCTTAAACAATTCATAAACTTCATCCATTTGTCCATTGTTCAAATACCTATATCCTGCGTTGTTAATATTGCTTTCCAAATTTTCCTTTTGTAAAGGTATCCACCATTTGTATTGCCCGTATTTACCTTTCAGTTCCAGCAAGTGTATTTTCCCCTTTTCAGCTCCGTATTTTGCAGTATATTCCTCAACCGATAAATAATCTCCCTTTAAAGCAACTTCCAAAGCAGGGTCTTTTCCCGTGAAATAATTTTCGCTTGAAAAAGGTGCGGGGATATTTGGTGAGAAATATTTAGTTCGACTACTCCATGCATTATCAATTTGTCTTGATGCAATACCAAGGTTTGCTCCGGAATTAGGAAGGTTTCCTACAAGTATCTGGTCGCTAAAGAAATTAAACGGACTTGAAGGGGGTGTGCCTACAAAAATAGCATCTGTGTGAACAGCCAATTCGGTCATAAAAATAACAGCAGCGCTACATGTTCTGTTACCAACAAGTATGTACAAGTTTTTGCCGTTACAGAATCGATCTCTTTTAATAATTTCATTAATAAACGGAATCATCGTACGGCCATTGCCGCCATCGTTATATCTAATATCAATAATTAGTTTTTGAATATTATGTTTATCAATGTACTTCCATATTCTTTGTGTGAATTCATTCCATGATTCACCCGCATTTGGTTGTGTTGCCCAAACCTGATTGTATTGAAAGTAAAGAGCATTTTCTTTCTTCAAATGCTTGAACCAGTAAAACAAAAAATTCTCATCTTGTTTTTGTAAATGAAGCGGTAGTTTGTATTTGATATTTGTTGAAGCATTCACATAATTCCCTTTTGCAGGAGCCATTTCCACCCTGTTGGACCATATTATCGGGCTATTTTCTAAAACTGATTTTATAATGAATTCTTTCTGCCTACCATTCTTTTCAATTTTTAATCTCATTTGGTTTTCATCAGAAATAATTCCCAGTCCCCCAAGGGTTTTGGCAAAAGTAATATCCTGTACGGATGGGCGAATTCTTCCAAAATCGGTGTCCATATTCGTTATTTCAGCAGTTCTTTTCAAGACTTCATCTATCGGCATTCCATCGATGCTAATAATCTTTGCTCCAAGGTATTTCTGATAATCATCTCTTATTACTGTAATAAAAACACCATCCGTAAATTTGTCAAGCCTAAAAGGGAATCTTAAGTTTTCAATACCCAAAAATTCATTATCCCAAATCTGTGTATGTCCGTCCTGAATTTTAGCTACGACTCTTTTTAAAGCCATAAATGCTTCCAAATCACTCTTTGAATTTTGAATTTCATTTTCAGCAATACAAATGGCCTTTTGGAATTCTTTTTCGGAACATCGGTAATACAAATGTGGATGATTCTGTTTGAGCATATCAACCAGATATTCCAAATCTTCAATCCATTGTGCTTTTGTAAGCATAGTAGATTGTGCTTCAACACATATCGGTTGAGAAGTTATCAAAATCAAAAAAACTATTTTTAGAAGATCTTTCATTTTAACTATTTTAATTTTTTTGTTCCTAAATTTTCTAAATATTTGATACTAACCCAGTAAATATCAAAATTGCCACGTTTATCACTTGAGAAAAAGAAGTACTTACCATCGCTTGATACATTTGGACAGGTTTCATGTCTTTTAGTATTAATCAAATTCCCCATATTTATTGGACTATTCCATTTGCCAGTTCTATCTTTAAATGAAATAAACAGGTCGCCATTTTTCATATTATCATCAATCATCTTTGTGAATATCAGGTAGCTTTCATCCGTGGCAATGAAACTATTGTAAATTGTGTTCGCAGAATTAATAATCGTATCCAGCTTCACTGGTTTTCCAAATGTTCCATCATTGTAATTCGCAAAAAATAATGCCGGGATGTCTTCTTTGGTATAATACATTTTATCTTTCGTAAAAGTAGTATGACACACTCTGCTAAATGGAGCTTTTAGCATCTGTGGTTCACTCCATTTATCGCCAATTTTTGTAATAACCCATGTTTCCCAATGTCCGGTTTTTGTGGTATTATTTTGTGGCCTGTTAGAGTTAAAAAAAAGTTGCTTTCCATCTTGAGTGAAAAAAGGCTCGACTTCTCCATATTCAGAGCAAAACCATGCTTTTTCTGGTTTTGTCCAAACGCCATTTTTAATTTCGGAATAGAAAATATCATAATCGTAATCTTCGTTATTTCCTGTTTTTGTCCTTGAAAAGAACAGTTGTGTTCCATCTGGAGAGATTGTCAAATCCCTATCGTTATATTCAATTGTGGAAATAATATCATGTGCAAATAGCATAGGGGTTGTGCCAGGTGGTTTCTGACCTAAATATTCACCTGTTAGTAAAGGAAAATCATTTGTTGCTTTAAAGTCATGTAAACATGATGCAGTTGAAAGGATGGCAACTGATATAAGAAATAATATAGAATTATTTTTTCGCATTTTAAGTTTATAATGAATCCCCTAAACTTTAATACTGCAAAACAATACTTAAAATGTATAGGAATAATCCCCTAAAAGTAGGTTTATATTAAATCCCAACTTTCGGGGGGGGTATTCCAATTTTGTTGGATAACTGATGTTGAGAGCTTTTCAATATTATTACTTAAAATGTTTTATCGGAAAAACCATTGCATTCTGATTGGTGGCAAATACACTCTTTTGCAAATTTGATTTGTGCGATTTGCAAATGTGTGCAATGTGTGTTGGCTTTATTCAAAAAGGATCGAGAAAAAAGATAAGTCCGGGTATTGTAGAACCTGCCATTGAATCAGTTCAAGGGTTCGATAAGGTTGCAATCAAACTCGAACAACAGTTAGCACTGCGTGGCCAGAGTAAAAGTACACTTCAAAATTACATCCGCCGCATTGCTTTATTGTGTTTGCACTTTGGAGAGTTGCCCGAACTTCTTGACCAGGAAGAAATCAATGAATATCCGGTTGCCCTTGCCCGGGACCCCGGGGCGCCATCGCGCTCCAGCTTCAAGCATATGGTTTATGGGCTGCGCACCTACTACCAATTGAAGGAATGAACAAAAAGGCCATTGCCCTGCCCTCTCTGAAACATGATACCAGGCTTCCGGTTATTTTAAACCGGAAAGAATTGAGGGACTTATTTAGAGCACCTGCCTTACTTAAGCACCGTATTGTACTTACACTGATATACTCTGCCGGTTTATGCAGACAGGAAGTCATTAACCTGAAAATATCAGATGTTGATTTTGAGTGGATGACTATTCATATACGTCAGTCTTAATATAAAAAAGACCGCATTTACCTGGGTCAATACTCCCACCGGGTGGCCATTAGCAACGACCGCATTATTTCAATGAGCGATCCGCATGTTACTTTTATCGCCAAAGACTACCGCGAGCGTGCCCAAAACAAGCCTGTAAAAATGACCGGGCTTGAGTTCCTGCACCGGTTTTGCCTGCATATTCTCCCCAAGCGCTTTGTGAAGATCCGACGCTATGGCATCTTCAACCACACCACAAAGCGAAGTAAAACAGACCTTGGTTTATCCGAAGACACAATCTCACCTTTCCCAACAGATAAAAAACATGCAAACCTCTCGATAAGTGCATAGAAACCCTAAACCCGGCATGTAGTTCAACACCTACTCTTCGCTGGGTTCCCGCCATAGCGGGACAGGCATTGCAGACCGCTCATAGTACTATTTATTGTATGCTGGCTTTTTATATTATTTCCCATTCTTCAACGCCTCCTTCAATTACAATAAAAATAGGATGAACTTCGATTTTTTTTATACCCATCTTTAGTTTTTTGGAGCGATTTATATCTCTGATTTTTAACTTATTGAGCAAATGCTGCCATTCGTATTCTATTTGTCCTTTTGTAACGGTTAATTTTAACGATTTTTCTCCTCCAAAAATGAATTTGTTTTTGTTAAAATTATAACTTCTTGTAAGAGATTCCCGATAAACTTCTGCCAAATATAAATTGATGGCAAGTAAAGGATCGGCAGCATTTTTGAAACGTATTAATTGCGGATGATTCTTGTATCCTTTTGTGTTTCCTGCGAGCACATTTTTTGCCAATAAAGTTTCGCGCCAGAGGGCAACCAGACCTTTAGCATCCAGATATTTCGGATGTACAGACCAAATCCTCATAAGCGAAATTAATTTAATTCTTTCAATACTTTTAACGCTTCATCTACATGCTTTTCGACTTGAATCTGCGAATTAAACATATAAACCACTTCTCCTTTTTTATCGACAACATAGGTAACCCTTCCGGGCAACAAACCAAATAAATTAGTGGGAACACCAAATAATTTACGCACTTTGTTACCAGAATCGCTTAGCAAAGTGTAATTCAACCGGTATTTTTGTGCAAAAGCTAGATGACTTTCCACAGATTGAGCGCTAATTCCAATGATCATGGCATCGGCATCGGCAAACACTTCAAACTGGTCGCGAAAAGCGCAGGCTTCTTTTGTACAACCCGGACTATCGTCTTTGGGATAAAAATAAATCACCAGATTTTTTTTGTCAATTACGTCTTCTATTTTGAAAAGATTAGCGTTTTGGTCCTTTAATTCAAATTTTGGAATCTTACTTCCGATTTCAACTTTTTTCATTTTCTCAGAATTTGTATTAAAAATTAAATAAGCAACAAATAATAATAAATAAACAGCCAAATAAAACAGATAGAAGTTTCGAAACTTTCTGTACTGAAGGTTATCAGGATAAATGTTCCCAAAAAGCCCCTTTATTTCTTTCCAAAAAACCGGTTTTATGTTGATTACCCAACTATCGGTTTGGTACACCATTTTACGGAATTTGCTTCGGTAGTAGCCCAGAGGCAAGCCCCAGACTACGAAAAGAATGAACCAGATATTTTTTGTGATAAAATCCATGCTGTATTATTTTTTAAGAAACCAGGGGAAGAAAGCGTTTGTTTTTTGAATGTACTCTTTATACTGAGGTTTCGAATTGTTTAAGGTTTTTTCGAGCAGTGTAACGCCCGACACTTTTATGATCAATAGGGTCATAAAAACCGAACCAATAATTTGCCAGTAACTTCCGGCTGCCATGCTAAAAATTGCATAGGCCCACCACACGGCCGAGTCGCCAAAATAATTCGGATGGCGGGTATATTTCCAGAAACCTGTGTCCAGAACTTTTCCTTTGTTTGCCGGGTTTTTCTTAAAGCGCGCCAATTGAAAATCACCGCCTGCTTCAAAAGAAAAGCCTGCCAGCCAAACCACAATTCCGATGTAGTCCAATACATTCAGTTCACTGGAATCTGTTCTCGAACTAACCCCTAATAAAGGCAAAGAAACAATCATAATCAAAGCCCCTTGTAACAAAAAAGTTTGGAAGTAACTAACCCACCAATACCGTTCAGGGCCATAACTTCTTCTAAATTTCTGATACCTGAAATCCTCTCCTTTTCCTATATTTCTCCACGCAAGATAAATGGAAAGCCGAAGCCCCCAAATGGTCACCAGGGCAAGAATCAATATTTTTCGGCTTGTTAGTTCGCCCGACATAAAAACATAAAAGGCATTGACAACCACAAAGCCAAGGCCCCAAAAAAGGTCGACGATACTTACATTTATTATGATAACACTCCAAATCCAAAGTAGTGTAACAAGAACTAAAATGATTAAGGATGCCTGTAAAAATAAAGTCATGATTTAGTTATTTATTGTCATATAATAATGAAACGGCAATGGCCCCATTGCCGGCATGCATGCCAATTACGGGAGAGATATTTACCACCGACACCGGCTTTTTTCCTGTCATTTCAAGCATTTTATCACCTGCCAGCCGGGCACCTTCCGCATTGTTAGCGTGCAAAATGATGTAGTTCCAAATGGTTTTTCCACGTCTTGTTTTTTCAATATGCTTAAATATTTTGTTCAAACTGGCCTGCTGGCTGAAGGTTTTTCCGAACAACATCGAATTACCTTTTTCATCCATCGAAATCACCGGGTTTAAACCCAGCGCTTTGGCGATTGTTCCTTTGGGTTTGGAAACCCTTCCGCCATTTATCATCGATTGCAAATCGCGAACACTAACAAATATCTTTGATTGAAGAACATCCTTTTTAAGTGTTTCAACAATTGATTCCACCGGCATACCGGCTTCAATATTTTTAGCTGTTTTTAGCACCAGTAAACCCAATGCTCCCGATAGATTCTTTGAGTCGATAACATAAACCGGTTTGTTAAACTCTTTCGCAATGCGTTCACCTGCTTTCACACTATTGGCATAGGTTCCGCTAAACCGGCTGGTTAAATGAACGGCAA